>JAKQII010000293.1 GCA_029557535.1 Acidobacteriota bacterium | reverse complement strand
GTTCGTCAGCATCAGGCCGGCGACGCCGCCTTCGGCGCAAAGCTCGCGAAGATGATCGAGGTCGGTCAGGCCTTCCTCGGTCGAGCGGATGGTCTTGACGGCAAACCCAGCGAGCGCCGCCGACGCCGGATTGGTTCCGTGCGCCGAATCGGGGATGAGCATGAAGCGACGTTCGTTGTGCGCCTCCGGGCCGTCACGTTTGTCAAGAAACGCCCTGATGAGCAACACTCCGGTCATCTCGCCCTGAGCACCGGCCGCCGGCTGCAGAGAAACTCCCGGCAGGCCCGTGATCTCGGCAAGGTCTTCCTGGAGACGCCAGATCAATTCGAGCGCGCCTTGCGACTCTTCCTCTGGGGCAAGCGGATGAAGTCCGGTGAATCCGGCAACCCTGGCCACCTTTTCGTTGAGGCGCGAATTGTATTTCATCGTGCAGCTGCCGAGCGGGTACATGCCGAGATCGATCGAATAGTTCCAGGTCGACATGCGCGTGAAGTGGCGGACGACGTCCGTTTCCGATACCTCGGGAACGCCGTCGAGGTCGTCGGTACGGCGGAGCTCCACCGGAATGATCTCGTCGATGTTCGTTTCGTCCACATCGAGCTTCGGCAACGCGTAGCCGACGCGTCCGGTCTGCGAGCGATCGAAGATCAGCGCCTCGTTCTGTGTCGGATGCGACGTAACTTTCTTGATAGTCATACGATAAGTAGTCCGTAGTCGGTAGTCAGTAGACTGTAATGGCCAAATTCAAAACAAAGCCGAAATCCCAAATCCGAGATTCCAAATCACGAGGGAAGTCCCTTCGTCGCGATCTCCGTCATGTGCTTGCAGAATCGGTCGAGTTCCCAAAGCATCGTATAGACGTTCGGCGTGATGCGGATGCCGGTGAATTCCGGGTGCACGATCGGCGTCGTGAATATTTTGTGCTTCGACATCAAATAGCTCCCGATCTTCACCGGATCGATTCCGTCCACTTTGACGTTTGCGATCGCGCACGACTGATCGTCATCGAACGACGTGTTGAAGCCGATCTTCGGCACGTCCTTTAGCGTGTTCATCCAATAGCGCGAAAGATACCGCAAACGCGCCTCTTTGCGCTTGCCGCCGATGGCGTTGTGGAACGCGATGGCCTCGCCGATCGCGAGTTTCATCGCGGCCGAATGCGTTCCGATTTCCTCGTACTTTCGGATGTCGGCGGTCTGCTTCTCGTCCGAGGCCATAAGCGGCCAAACCTTCGGGATCTTGTCCTTCTTGACGTACAGGAGGCCCGTGCCTTTCGGAGCGTAAAGCCACTTATGCAGCGACGATCCATAGTAGTCGCACTGCAAGTCGTCACGCTTGAAATCGAATTGGGCGAATGCGTGCGCGCCGTCGACGATCGTCTCGATCCCACGCGCGCGGGCCATTTCGCAAACCTTTCGGACCGGCATGATCTGCCCCGTCAGGTTGATCTGGTGCGCCATCATGATCATCTTCGTCCGCGGCGTGATCGCGCGTTCGAACGGCGTCGCAAGATCGTTGATGTCCTTCGGGGCGATCGGGATCGGGATCAGGTTCAGCTTCAGCCCTTCGCGGCGCTCGCGCTGCTTGAGCGTGTTGATCATTCGTCCGTAGTCCTGGGTCGTCGTCAGGATCTCGTCGCCTGATTTCAGGTCGAGCCCGAAAAGGAGCGTCTCGAGAGACTCCGATGCGTTCCGCGTGATCGCGATCTCCTCGGTGTCGCACCCGAATATCTCCGCGAGTCCGGCGCGGACCGTTTCGGACTGCGGCTCGAGGATCTGCCACATCGTATACGCCGTCGCATCTTCCTGCTGCCACGTATACCTGACGAACGCTTCGGTAACGATCCGTGGACTCGGGCTGACGCCGCCGTTGTTCAAGTTGACGATGCCGCGCGTGATCGAAAACGACTGCTGGATGGTCGCCCAAAAATCTTCGTCGGCGGCCAAAGACTCCGGTGAGACCCCCTCGACGGCTCGGACCTTGGCCTCGACCGATTCGAGCAGCGAAGCGACGACGCCGGACGACATAGCCATCAGTCCGACGCCTTTCCCGACGGAACCCAAGAACTTGCGGCGGTCAACTGCCAATGGATCTTTCATGGATGCTTACTCTCCTTGCATTTTGTCTGTGACCGCCGGGAACAACCCGGTGGCCGATCAGCGTGCTTTGTCGAGCGCTTCAACGAGTGCATCGATCTGGGCCTTCGTATTCGTTTCGGTCACGGCCATGACAAAGTCGTTCGGGTTGTTCAGGTAATACTTCGACAACGCGAGTCCGGCAATGATCCCGCCCTCGGTCCGGACTCTTTCGAGCGTCGATTCAGCGACATTCGGACAGCGGACGACGAACTCGTTGAACGTCGGCGCCGAAAAGGCGATCGAGTATCCTTCGAGCGCGGCAATCTTCTTTTTCGCGTAGGCCGCCTTTTGCGCGTTTTGCATCGCGATTTCCTGAAGTCCCTGGCGGCCCATGGCCTCCATGTAGATCGTCGCGGCCAAAGCGATCAGGCCTTGGTTTGTACAGATGTTCGACGTTGCTTTTTCACGCCGGATGTGCTGTTCGCGCGTCGCCAGCGTCAGCACGAATCCGCGATTGCCGTTCTTGTCGTGGGCGATCCCGGCGAGCCGGCCCGGCATGTTTCGGACATACTTTTCCTTGCATGCGAACAATCCGACGTGCGGGCCGCCGAAACTCATCGGAATGCCGAAAGACTGGCCTTCGCCGACAACGATATCGGCCCCGCATTCGCCGGGCGTCTTGAGCAATCCCAAAGCGATCGATTCCGTGACGACGACGATCAGCAGCGCGCCGACCGCGTGAGCCCTTTCCGCGAGATCTTCGACGTCCTCAATGCAGCCAAAGAAGTTCGGCGACTGAATCACGAGACACGCCGTTTTGTCGTCGAGTTTCGCGAGTTCCGCTTCGGACACGCGCCCGGTCGACTTGTCGAATTCGACAGTGTCGAACACCGAATCGCCGTGCTGCGTGTAGGTCTTCGTGACCTGCTCGTATTCGGCGTGGACGGTTTCCGCGACGAGAACCTTGTCGCGACGGGTTACGCGCTGCGCCATGAGTACCGCCTCGGCGGTGGCCGTCGAGCCGTCATACATCGAGGCGTTCGCAACGTCCATCCCGGTCATTTGGCAGACCAATGTCTGGAACTCGAAGATATACTGCAGCGTTCCTTGTGAAACCTCGGGCTGGTACGGCGTGTAGCTGGTGAAAAACTCGCTCCGCTGCAAGAGGTGATCGACGATCGTCGGGCTGTAGTGCGAATAAACGCCGGCGCCCAGGAAGGAGGGTTTGCCGGCGCCCGTGTTTTTTGCGGCCATCGCTTCCATTTCGGCGATGACCTCCGGTTCGGCAAGCGGATCCGTGATCTTAAGTGCGCGGTTAAGCTGAACGTCGGAAGGAATGGTCCTAAAAAGTTCGTCGGCCGATTTCAGACCGACGATCTCGAGCATTTCCGTGCGTTCTTCTGGAGAATTAGGAATATAACGCATAACAATTTTGGATTTTAGATTTGGGACTTTGGATTCATAACAACCGCAAGCCCAAACTGAACGTAGTTTTACTGCGGCACGTATTTCCGAAGTTGGACGGGACCGTTGATCTACCCAAAATCCAAAATCCAAAATCGAAAATCGCAAATGGAATCACTCACTCGCATTCAGATATTCTTCGTACTCAACGGCCGACATCATGCCGTCGGCCTCGTTTGGGTTGGTCATTTTAACCTTTAGCATCCAGCCTGCGCCGTAAGGATCGGTGTTGACCGATTCGGGTGCGTCATTGAGTCCGTCATTGACCTCCGTAACTTCGCCGGCGACCGGCGTAAAGATCTCCGATACCGCTTTCACGGATTCGACCGAGCCGAACGCCTCGTGCGTCGCGAATGAGTCGCCGACGCGCGGAAGGTCAACATAAACAACGTCACCGAGCGAATGCTGCGCATAGTCGGTAACCCCGATTGTGGCGATATCGCCGTCGACAGAGACCCATTCGTGGTCCTTTGAGTAACGTAAGTTTTCAGGAATGTTTGCCATATTTTTTGAGATTATCGTTATTCCGCGGAACTCCGATCGTTAGTTCGGCTCACGGCCTCGATCAACCATTGACCATCTTACGATCAACTACTTTTGTCGCTTGTAAAACGGCGTCGGAACAACAACGGCCGCCAATTTTTTGCCTCTAACGTCAATTGTAATTTCTTGACCCGTTTTTGCAAATTCGACCGGGACGAGCGCGAGCCCGATGTTTTTCTTAAGGAACGGCGCGGGGCTTCCGGAGGTAACCTCGCCAACCCGTTCGTCGCCGATGTAAACCTCGAACCCGTCGCGGGCGATGCCTTTGTCGACCATTTCAAATCCGACCAGTCGCCGTTTCAGCCCTTCGTCCTTTAGCTTCTGCATCGGATCACGGCCGATGAAGTCGCCCTTTCCGAGTTTGCAGATCCAACCAAGGTTTGCCTCGAGCGGCGAGATCGTGTCGCTCAGTTCGTGCCCGTAAAGCGACATCGCGGCCTCGAGCCTCAGGGTGTTGCGGGCCGCGAGTCCGCACGGCAGGATCCCGTCCGACGCGCCGGCATCGAGCATTTTGTTCCACAACTGCACGGCTTTCGACGGTTCCGCGTAAACCTCGAATCCGTCCTCGCCGGTGTATCCGGTCCGTGCGATGATCGAGTCGACGCCGTCGACCTTTCCGGTCGTAAAGTGGTAGTACTTGATCGACGAAAGCTCGGTATCGGTCATCGTTTGCAGGATCGACGCGGCTTTCGGCCCCTGGATCGCGATCTGGCAATAATCGTCGGAAGCCTGCCGGAGTTTGACGTCGAACCCGGATGCTTTGGGTTCGATCCAGGCCCAGTCTTTTTCGGTCGTCGCGGCGTTGACGACGAGAAGCAGCTTGTCTTCCGAAAAGCGGTGCACCAGAAGGTCATCGACGACGCCGCCGTTTTCGTTGGTCAACGCCGAATAATGGGCCTGACCGTCGTCGAGGTTCGAAACATCGTTGGTAGTCAGATGATTGACAAATGCGATCGCGTCCGGACCGTCGACCCAGATCTCACCCATGTGCGACACATCAAACAAACCGGCCCGTTCCCGGGTCGCCAGGTGCTCGGCGATGACACCTGCCTCGTATTGCACGGGCATGTCCCAACCACCGAAATCGACCATTTTCCCGCCCGAGCTCCGGTGCACGTCGTTGAGCGGAGTTCTTTTCAAATTTTCTACGGACATAATTTACTAGAAGTGTAAAGCAAAAAAAGGACACTCACAAACCTGCGAGTGCCAAATCGAATCTCCATTTTTCGACAATTGCCGAACGATCGGTCAATCGTTTTTCGTCTTCTTGTTCTTATCGATCTTTTCGTCTTTCGCGGGATCCGGCGGAAGCTGCGCGGCCGCCTCACGGACCTGAGAACAGAGGTTCAGTGCCCCGAGGATCACACCCTTTTCTTTCTGTTCCGTCGTCGCGTCGAGAAGGATTCTGAGTTTCGTGTCGTATTGACTGCACGAACCGGCAAGCGCACGGACGGCTTTTGGAAAAAGCTTCGAGTCACGGTTCTTCTCGGCGACATTGTCAATGTCTGAGATCGCCTTATCAAGCAGCTTCTGAACATCAGACAAAAGCTGCAACCGCGTTCCGGTCGGAGCCGGCCCCCAATCATCCGAGTCCTTGACCGGCTGGTTGTTGAGGACCGCCAGACGGCGATCGACAGCACCCGTCAGGACGCCGATACGAAGATCGATCTCCTGCGCGTCGCGGACAAGCTCAATCTCGGCGTCCGTCATGTAATCCCTTCGTTGGGCGGATACCGAAACGCAAAACACGATAGATATGAGAATCGCAAAAACAATTAATCGAAACATCATTCTTGACTTCCAATCACGCTGTCCCCGAAAAACCTGTCAACCGATTTCGCGCGGACCTCGCGTAATCGCTTGAGCAGCTTGATCAAATACGCACTGTACTTGTCCGGAGCCTCGCGTCTGATCTTTTCGATGCGGGGCGTGAAACCACGCAGTTCGATCTCGAATTTCTTGAATGGTTCAAGTACCCGGCCCCGGCGCGGATCCTTTGTCTTGAGAAATTCAAACGTCGCTTCCATCAGGGCATGGAAACTCCCCATGTTCCGGAGCATCGAATCATAGTCGCCCGACTCGATTTGAGACTCGGCATTCTTGAGTCGCGTCTCCATAAAGGACAAAGCCAGTTTCAGGTACTTCTTTTCATCCTTTTCGGCGGACAGCACGTCCTTTTCTTCTCTGGTCAGAATGATCTTCGGAGACGGGTTGTATTCGAACTCGTCATCCTGCGCCATGGCCGGAAGCGCGAACGCAATGGCGAGAGTCGCCAGGGCCGCGGATCTTTTCATCCACCGACCGCGATTCGACGATTTGACCGTTCGCAGCTTCATCTCCTGTTCTTCAGTTGTTTCTGCAGAATCGGCAACCGCAGTTTCACTTTCTCGATCTCAACCTTGCTCAACTCCGGATCGGCGATCTTCAAGAACGCCTGATAGTTCGCCATCGCGTCAGGATACTCCTTCAACTGATCGTGGATAATTCCCAGAAAAAAGTAGGCGACAGCCGTATCGGGTTGACGTGCGACGATCCAGTAGTATTCGCGTTTCGCCTCGGGATACCGTTTCAACTGGAACAGCGCGACGGCGAGATTCGCATGAGCCGTGTAGTTCTCGGGCGCCGCCGCGACGATTTGAACGAGCAGCGAAACTGCGTTATCGAACTGCTTTGCCTGCACCAGTGCCGCGGCAAAGCCGATCACGTAGTTGATGTTGGTCCGGTCCGTTTCGTACGCGAGCCGGCAGTAGCCCAGCGCCCGTTGCGGGTTAGAGGTTCGAAGGACGTTGCACAAGCGACCAAGGAGCGGTCCGTTCGTCGGGTCCGACTCGAGCTTCTTCTCGAGTTCCGCGACGTTGTCCGCCGACGCCGTCCGGATCCGCTCACGGAAATTTTCAATTTCGGGCGTCGGAATCTTGATCAGTCCGAGATGTTCGATCGCCTCGTCGATTCTGCCGTCGGCGGCAAGGGCGCGCGCCATCAGGTAATGTGCCGGATCCGAGTTCGGCTCGCTTTTGACGAGCCGCTCCCCGTCGGCGATCGCGGCTTTCGCGTCGTTCATCGCAAGCGCGATCTCGCCTCGTTGAAGCGCTCCCGCGAAACTCTTCGGTTCAACTTCAAGCGCCCGTCCGACGCTTGTCCGGGCCGATGCCGGATCGTTCACGGCGAGCTCGAGCGCGGCTCGCGACAACCAGATCGACGCCGTCGGGCTGGCTTTCGCCGTAAGCGCGCGGATCTTTTCCAGCAGCGCCTGAAGAACAGGTTCGGGCGAATTGGTCCGGATCCTCAGTTCGGCAAGCGCGGTGAACGCCCCGACATTTTGTTCGTCGCTTTCGACGGCCTTTGTCAGCAAGGCTTCGGCTTCCGCGTAGGAACCGCGTTGAAGCAACAGGGAGCCGAGCGCGGTCATGGGCAGCGTCCAGGCTTCCCTCAGTTCAAGAGCGCGGCGAAATGCGCTCTCCGCGTCCGCATGGCGACCGAGAACGGCGAGCGCTGTCCCCATTTGGAATTCGGCCTCGGGAAATTCGGGGATCTGTTTGAGAGCGGCTTCGTACAATTCAACCGCCTTCTTGAGGTCGCCTTTTTCATGTGCATCCTGTCCGGCGTTGAACAGTTCGACGGCCGCCGCCGCCGGGTCGTCCTGGGCCGCCGCGGCGAACGCCGTAAGCAGGCACAGCAAGATCAGCGCAGTTCCTGACTTGACGAATTTGACGCAGCGTAAAAGCATCTTGTGCAATCAAAAATTCCGAGGGTATTCGGATTTTACCATTAGTCCTTGCGGGCGTCTACGGATTCGTATGGTCCGCATTCCCGTTTTTTTTGCGACGAGCGGGTCGGTGGGTTAACATCATAAATCCGGTGATCTATCGCCCCGAAAATTTGTTTATGACTGACGTTAACCAAGGAATAACGGCCGAGCCGGTCGAGTCAAAAGAGAAGCGATTGCGTTGTTTGATGCGTAGCTACGGCCGGGTGTTGGTCGCCTATTCGGGCGGCGTCGACAGTACTTATCTGGCGTACGTCGCGAATGACGAACTGGGTTCCGAGGCGATCTGTGTGACGGGGATCTCGGCGAGTGTTGCGGCCTACCAACGCGACGAGGCGTCCCGGTTCGCGAAGAGGATCGGGCTTAACCACCGGACGATCACGACCGACGAGCTATCGGATCCTCGTTACTCGGCAAACCCGTCCAACCGCTGTTACTTCTGTAAATCCGAGCTTTATTCGAAGCTTTCGACGCTTTCCGACGAAATGAACATCGACGCGATCGTCGACGGGACGAATGCCGACGACGTCGGCGGTCACCGTCCGGGTATGACGGCCGCAAAGGAGTCCGGCGTCCATAGTCCGCTGGCGGACGTCGGATTGACGAAGGACGAGATCCGATTCCTGAGCCGACTCGCCGGACTGCCGCAATGGGACAAGCCGTCGAGTCCGTGTCTCGCCTCACGGATCGCGTACGGAGTGCCGGTGACCATCGAGCGGCTGTCGAAGGTCGACCGGGCTGAATCGTTCCTTCGAGAATCCGGCTTCAACGAATTCAGGGTCCGCGTCCACGGTGACCTGGCACGGATCGAGATCGCTCCGTCAGAAATGAAAAAGGCGTTGTCGGAGGCCTTCGCCGCGCGTACGGCTGCGCGGTTCGCCGAACTTGGCTTTACATATGTAACGCTCGACCTTTTTGGGTTCAGGAGCGGCGCAATGAACGAAGTGCTCGAGAGAAATCGGCAAGCATCGGAAGACCTGTTGAAAGAAACGGCATAAATAGCCTGGGAAGCCTCGTTCGGGGGATTCCGGAGTCCGGGGCGACTATTTTCGCAAAGTTGGGGATCCGTGTGGCTCCGGCAGTAATTTGTTTGACGCTAAAGGCTGAAAATGCTTGATTTTCCGAGTGATGTGCAGTATCTTTTTCTACGGGGAACGACTGCGTTCGGGTTTTTGTTTATTGACTTTTGAACGCCACTCCCTTATAAATTACTACAACAGTTTGACTTGTATTGGTTTTGGTCAAGAAATTGAGTACCTTGATTCTTGCCTGACGCAATAATTTGAGTGACCTGAACGGGTTGATTTCGGGGAAATTATTCGCACGGGTCGCGTTTGAGATTGAAAACTATTTTTCGGCGGAGGAAAGTGATGAAACTCGCTAAATGGGCGTTCTTAGTTACGCTTACAATGCTTGCACTGATGATTTCGGTGCCGGCGCAGACTTTGAGATCGGAGAAAGATCCCAGGAATATCGCCCCGACTGTCGGTACCGGCGGTCCGGTTGGTGGTCCTACTGGCCTTTTCACGGTTTATGACGGTCAGACTCTTAGGAGGGGCGAATGGACATTGAGCATCGCCTACAGCAACTTTGACCGCGATCCCGGTGACGCTGACTTTGTTGAAGTTCCTGTTAGCTTCCAGATCGGCATCAACGACTACCTTGAGCTGTTTTTCAATACTGACATGTATCGCGGCGTGAAGGTTAATTCACCGCGAAACCTTTCGTCATTCTATCTGCCGAACTCGCAGTTCCTGCTTGGAACCTCGCTTACCTCGGCGCCGGCGGTCATTATGGCTCCTCAGGGGCCTGGAACGAGCCAGTACCCGGGTTGGGCGATCTTCCGTCCGCAAGGCAATCAAACGTTTTGCCAATTTCCGTATGTTGGATGCAACGCGGGAACGTTCAATTTGCAGCCGCCATTCTATTCGGGACCGATCTTCGGATTCCCGACGCCGACGACGGGTAACGCAACGCTTGGACCGCCGCGTACGTCGGGAGGCAACGGTGCTGACAATTTCCCGGGTGTCGGATCGGTCTATGGCAGCATACTGCCGGGCATCGTTCTGCAAACGGTTAACCTGGTCGGCGTGACGGGCGCTCCTGCCGGAACCGCTCCGTCGTCGTTCACGGTCGCACCGACGTATTTGCCGGATGCGCCGTTCATTAACAGAAGATACGGCGAATCGGCGTTCAACTCGTTCACGGCGGGCGCCAAATGGCGCTGGACCGGTCCGAGCAACCCGATCGGCGTCGGTGTCGTGGCCTACTATCAGTGGTATAACGACAAGGCCAATGACTTTGCCGGTTACAACCAGCTGCAGCGCGGCGCGAGCCCGGGCGGCAACAATGGCGATGTCGGTGTGACCTTCTTTGCCGACGCCCGTGTGCGCAAGTGGATGAACATCTCGGCGAATGCCGGCTACAAGTACACCAGCAAGGTCAAGGGCGACTTCGTTGGCGGTACCTACACGATGCTTGACCGCCCGGACGAACTTCAGGCCGCGATCGCCGTGGACTTCCCGGTCAACAAGTTTTTCCAACCGATCGTCGAGTTCCGTTCGTTGCAATATGTCGCGGCGCGCACACCAAATTCGTTTGAGAACAGCCCGCTTGACGGACTTTTCGGAGCGCGCATCTTCCCGTACCGCTGGATGAGCATCGGCTTTGCGTATCGGCGCCACTTCAACCAGCAGGATCGGGATAACATCGACAGTGACTTCACGAGTGTGGTCAACGTCATTGGACGTGTCCCGACCGTCATTAATCAGAACGTCGTCGGTCTTCCGCTCGGATTTACCGAGTCATCAGACCCGCACGGCTTCATGTTCCAGTTCACGGCCGGTCGCCGCAACAAGCTTCAGGGCGATATTCCCCGTCCGGTCGCCGACGTCACCGGCGTCAGCGTGAGCAGCAGGAAGATAGTGATTCCGTGCCGACCGGGAACGATTCCCCGCGAGGGAACGATCTGCCCGGATGGTTCGACGATCAACGTCGGTACATCGGTTAACAATCCCGGCAACGAAGTCCTGACCTATCAGCACACCGTTTCGGCGGGCCGCATCGTCGGCCAGGGCGCGAACGTGACATGGGACCTGAGCGGTGTCCGGCCGGGAACCTATACGATCACGTCGGCAGTCGATAATGGTTGCGGATATTGCGGCAAGACGGTTACCGAGACGATTACGGTCGAAGAGTGCGATTGCGTACCGGCCTGCAGCTGCCCGACCTTGGGCGTCAGCGGCGGCGGCGTTGTGAACCCTGGAGACAATATGTACTTCACGGCGAACGCCAGCGGCGGCAACTGCTCCGACATCTCGTACAACTGGACGGTTTCGAACGGAACCATCGTCAGCGGTCAGGGCACTGCGTCGATCACGGTTGCAACCACCCGAATGATGGAAGGCCAAAACGTGACGGCCACGGTCGAGATCAGCGGATCGTGCCTCTGCGCCGATTGCCCGAGAACGGGTTCCGAAACCGGAAGCGTCTCGGGACTGCCGAAGGCGAACCTGATCGACGAATTCGGTAAATTGCCGGATGACGAGGTCAAGGCCCGTGTTGACGCGCTCTATATCGCCCTCGGAAACAATCCGTCGGCCCAGGGCTACATCATCAACTACGGAACCGATAAGGATATCGCGAACCGCGAACGTCAGATCCAGAAGGCGATCACCTTCAGGAAGTACGACGCGAGCCGAGTGACGATCGTCAGAGGCGGTCCGAACCCGAACGGTGCCGGTGTCTGGACGAAGTTCTTCCTCGTCCCGCCGGGCGCGGATAATCCGACTCCGTAACTTCAGACTCACGTTTCGAAAGAAACGGGAACTTAACAAAGGCGGGCGAAGTTTTCATCGAAACTTCGCCCGTTTTTCTCGTGCATCTGACGCCGGAGACTTCGGCGTTTTTTGATTTGACTGCGTAAATGTATAGAATAGGGAACGTTCGCGCCGGTTACTTGGGTGTGTCGAACACGCAAAAAGTCAGACAAATCTCCAGTTGTTTCGTTTCTTGTGCAACAAGTTCTCGAAACTCCGTCATCAGAAATGTATGTCGGATCGACCCGCGACGGGGTTCCGAATTTCGCCAGTTTTGAAATCAATCAGAATTATGAATGAATTAAGAACGCTGATCAGGTACGTCGCTGCGACCGCAGCAATTTTGGTTTTGCTTACCGCGGCGGCCCTTGCCGTTACGCCGTCCGGCGATCCGGTGAAGGTCAGCAGTTGGGATATCGTCGGTCCGAGCGGCGGTGATGTTCGTGTCGTCACGATCGATCCGCGTGACAAGAACAAGTTGTACGTCAGCACGCTCGACGGACAGGTTCACATGTCGACCGACGGCGGAAAGTCGTGGCAGATGATCGTCAACCTGAACAAACCGTTGTTGGTTCTTGATCAGCTGATCATCGACTCCCGAGACTCAAAGATCATCTATACGTCCGGTCACCGGCACAAGATGCCCGGAGGTTTCTTCAAGACGACCGATGGCGGTAAAACCTGGAAGGAAGCGAAGGAGCTCCGCAACGAGTCGATTCATGCCATGGTGCAGTCGACAAAGGATCCGAACCTGATCATCGCCGGTACGGTGGACGGCGTTTGGAAGTCGCACAACTCGGGTGACGACTGGGAGAAAATCGATTCGAAGACGAATCCGATCAACGTGGACTCGCTCGCGATCGATCCGGACGACACCAACATCATTTACGCGGGAACTTGGTGGCGAGCGTACAAGACGACGGACGGCGGCAAGAACTGGCGGCTTATCAAGGACGGGATGATCGATGATTCAGACGTGTTCGCGATCACGATCGATCCGCGTAATTCGAGCCACATCATCGCCTCCGCGTGCAGCGGCATCTACGAATCGTTCAACAAGGGCGAGAAATGGGCGAAGATCCAGGGGATTCCTTCGCAATCGCGGCGCACGCGCGACATTCTGCAGCATCCGACGATGTCCGGCGTTGTTTACGCGGCGACGACCGAAGGGTTCTGGATGACGTCGAACGGCGGAAAATCGTGGTCGATCACGACCCAGAAGGACATCGAGATCAACTCGATCGCCGTTCATCCCGACGATCCGAACCGCGTATTCATCGGTACGAACAATTACGGTGTGCTGGTTTCGTCCGACGGCGGCCGGAACTTCAAGCCGACCAACGAGAATTTCACGAGCCGCTTCGCTTATACGCTGACGGCCGACGTCGAGCAGCCGCGGAGGATCTATGCGACAACGCGCAATACCGCGACCGGCGGCGGATTCGTTTTCATCAGCGATGACGACGGTGCGACGTGGAAACAACCCCGGAACTACGACGCGATCCGTACGGCGCCGTATGCGGTCCTTCAGGATCGGGTTTTGCCGAACATTATTTATATGGGAACGAATCTCGGAATCTTCAAATCGATCGACCGCGGAGTGACCTGGACCCGTTTGGCGGCTGCCAAAGCCACGGCCAAACGACCGGTTCGACGTACGGCGGTTAAGAAGACCACGGGAGTGAAAGCGCCGGCAGTGGCCGGTCCCGTCCTGGTTCCGGCGATTTCTGAAAAGGTGAAGGTACTCGCGTACACGGAGGACGGGAAGAACGGCATCTTTGCCGGAACCGACACGGCCCTTTATCGCAGTTACGATGTCAGCAAGGGATGGGAGAAGCTCTCGTTCGGGGACGGAATTTCTGGTAATGTGTTCGCTGTTCAGGCGAGTCCTCTGCGCCCGGGAACGATCTTCGTCGGAACGGACCGGTCGGGCGTCATCGTCAGCCACGACGGTGGCAAGAGTTGGGAAAAGACCGACACGATCCCGCGCGAGATCCCGATCAGTTCTATCGCAACCGATCCGAAAAACCCGGATGTCGTTTACGTCGGAACGATGCAGACGTTCTACATCAGCCGCGACGGCGGAAAGTCGTGGAAACGCCGCGGCGGGAATCTTCCCCTCGGCAATTTCACGAGCATCCTGATCAATCCCGCGAACACGAACGAGATCTTCATCTCGAGCGCCCTCGAGACTGACGGCGGGATCTATTATTCGTCAAACGCCGGCAACGACTGGAGGCGCGTGGATTCGAAGGAAATGAAGCTTCCGAGCCGCCGTGTCTGGTCGATGATCTTCGATCCGACGAACCCAGGCCGCATTTTCGCAGCGAGCCATTCATCGGGAATCTATCGGATCGACCGTGCGCCGGAAACGGCGACGACCGAACCGACGCGACCGAGAATAACGCCGGGCACCAATTGATTATTCGAAAAGGTGTTTTGCCTGAGGGGCGGCCCGTGAGGGTCGCCTTTTTTTCCGTTCACGGAGATCGAAATAAAGTATCGGGTCGCGGTTTTCAATTAGCCAACGGAAAACTATAATCGACAATCACGGAGATAACTTAGGTGAAACACGAAATCGTCTGTCCCTGTCCGACCGGAAACGTGATCCTCGGAACCGAGAGCGTCCCGTTCTCCGAGATACCGCACCAATCCAGGCTTTTCATTCAATATCAGGCCGATCCGCTGTCGTTGCGCGATCTTTACCCGAACGCGATCGCGAGCCACACGGACATTTCATGCCGCATTGACGACGTCCTCGCGAACTACGAGGCCGATCGTCAGGCATTGTGCGATGTCCTTGAAGAGGCGAACCGTGCAGCCGGAGCGGGCGACGCGACTTTGCGAAATATCGCGCTGTTGCGCGAGGACGACTGCGTTGCGGTAGTTTCGGGTCAGCAGGCGGGACTTTTCACCGGACCGCTCTATACGATCTACAAGGCGCTTTCTGCCGTAAAACATGCCGAGTGCCTGCGCGGACGCGGCTTCAACGCGGTGCCGGTATTTTGGATCGCCACCGAGGATCACGATTTTCTTGAGGTCTCGAACGGTTTTGTGATCAATAAGAGCGGTGAGGTAACGGAATTCCGCAACGAACCGAAACGGTGTTACGACAACCTGCCGGTCGGGTACGTGAAGCTCGACGATTCGATCACCGAAACGATCGATGAGCTTTTCCGTCGGCTCCCGCATACCGAATTCACCGACGAGATCCGGACGCAGATCGAGGAGACCTGGGCGTCGGGTGCCGATTACGGCGACGCGTTCGCGCGACTGATGACGCGGCTGATGGGGAAATACGGTCTCATCATGCTATGTCCGCTCGACGAGCGACTCAAACGGCTCGCGCAGCCGGTTTACATCGACGCGATCGAGAAGTCGGATGAGATCGTTGCCAGACTTCGGGCGCGCAGCGAACAACTGGTCGGGAGGGGATTTCACGCTCAGGTCCTCATTGAGGAGGATTATTTCCCGCTTTTTTGGCAGGAAAAGAACCGTCGCCGGCATGCGCTCAAGAAGACGAAGGACGGGGCGTTCAAGGCGAAGGACCTGGAGCGTGAGTTCACGCGCGACGAATTGGCCGCGATCGCCCGTTCCGAGCCGCACCGCTTCAGCCCCAGCGTCGTGCTTCGTTCCGTTGTGCAGGATTATTTGCTTCCGACTGTCTGCTATTACGGCGGCGCGGCCGAGATCGCGTATTTTGCACAAAGCGGCGAAGTCTACAAATTGCTCAACCGGCCGGTGACGACGATCCTTCACCGGCAGAGCTTCACGTTTGTCGATTCGAAGCACGGCAAGACGATGAGCCGTTACGGCCTTGATCTGACCGATCTCTTTGGCGGGACCGAGGAACTTGTGCCGAGGATCGTCGGCAATCATCTCAATGCCGAAACAGCCGGGTTGTTTGCCTCGGTCGAGGAAAAGATCAACATCGAGCTGAACCGCTTGGATCAGAATCTTGTAACGGTTGATCCGACACTCGCCGATGGTCTTGCCAATCGGCGCAAGAAGATCCTGTATCACATCGGAAACCTGCGCCGGAAGTTCTACCGGGCGCAATACCAGAAGGACGAGGCGATCCGCCGACGCTTCGAGACGGCGTTTGCGTCGCTCATGCCGAATGGTCATCTGCAGGAACGGACCCTGAACGTGACGACCTTCCTGAATCACTACGGATCGTATTTTATCGATTGGATCTATCAGGGGATCGATCTTGACGACAAAGGGCACCGAGTACTGAGTCTGTGATCAGCAAATGAACACGATCCGCGTTCTGCCTGACAATCTGGCAAATCAGATCGCTGCCGGCGAAGTCGTCGAGCGGCCGGCTTCGGTCGTCAAGGAACTTGTCGAGAACGCCATCGACGCCGGTGCCATGAGGATCCGGATCGAAACCGAGCTTGGCGGGCGTCGGTTGATGCGGGTCACGGACGACGGCACCGGGATGAGCCGCGACGACGCGCTGCTTGCGTTCGAGCGGCACGCGACGTCGAAGATCCGCTCGATCGAAGATCTCGGAAGAATCGCGACGTTGGGATTCCGCGGCGAGGCGCTGGCCTCGATCGCGTCGGTCGCCAGGATTGAACTGCTCACAAAGCTGGAAGATACGGAAACGGCGACGCGCGTGTTGATCGAAGGCGGAAAAATAGCCGATGTCAACGAGGCGGCGCGCACGACCGGAACGACGATCGCCGTCCGCGATCTCTTTTTCAACACTCCGGCGCGGAGGAAGTTCATGCGGTCGGAGGCGACCGAGAATTTTCACCTGACCACGATCGTCACGCATTATGCGTTGGCGCATCCCGAGATCGCGTTCGCACTCGTCTCGAACGGGCGCGAGTCGATCAATCTTCCGCCGGCGCGGGACCTGCGTGAAAGGGCGTTTCAGTTATTCGGACGGGACACGGTCGAGAGCCTTCTTCCGGTGGCCGGCGGACGCGAATTCGTGGCGAATGTGTCGGGGTTCGTCTCGGCTCCGCGCGAGCGTCGGACGACCCGCGACGCCCAGTATTTCTTTATCAACGGTCGATTCGTGCGCGATCGCCTGATCGGTGCGGGACTCAGCGAGGGATTCAGGTCGGTCCTTCCGCACGGTGTTTATCCGGTCGCCTTCATTTTTCTTGAAATTCCGTTGGAAGAGGTTGACGTCAACGTCCATCCGGCGAAGACCGAGGTCCGTTTCCGGCGCGCGCAAGCCGTCAAGGAAGTGATCGCGGAGGCCGTCCGGGAATCGCTGGCGTCGGTCGGCATCGCGGCGCGGCGTTCCGATCCGTGGGCGGAATTCCGGCGCGAACCGCTCGGGCGTGAGCCTTTGCCGGAGCAGGCGAAGATCGAATTTGAGATTCCTGAATCCACAGATGATTTGCCCGCCGGATTTGGATCGTTTGAGGTTCATCAGCCCGAATCGGATTTCGGGAGCGCTCCGTTATCTTTAGACGATCAGGACGTCACTGCCGCGATCGGCTTAACGCAGACCAAATCGGATCTGCCGGATTCCGGATTTGAGATCTCAGGTTCGCGATCGGGCGTCTCAACTTCGGAGTCCGCATTCCCAAATCCGAATTCCGATAGACCGTTTCCTGTCGATCCGGCGCTCAAGGCGGTGAAGAGCGTCGAGGTCGAGGAGGTTGCGCCATCCGGGATCCGCCCGGTGGGACAACTCCACGAGAGTTTCATCATCGCCGTCGACGATCAGGGATTGCTGCTGATCGATCAGCATGTGGCGCACGAACGAATCCTCTTCGACAAATTTCGCATACGCGAAGAGGAACGTCCTCGCGAGTCGCAGCGCCTGCTGATTCCGACGACATTTGACTTGACGCCGGCCCAGTCCGGTGCGTTCGAGCTGGTATCGGAAGACCTCGAGAGATGCGGATTCGACCTTTCGCGTCTTTCGGGAAGAACCGTTGCGGTCAAGGCCGTTCCCGTCGACGTCCCGCCCGGCGAAGCGGCAAACCTTCTTGCCGAGATTCTCGACACGATCGACGCGGAAAAGCGCGGCGCGGCGCGCCTGTCGATTCGCGATCACGTCGCCGCGAGCCTCGCGTGCAAGGCGGCGGTGAAGATCAACATGCCGCTGACGATGGAAAAGATGCAATGGCTGATTGATCGCCTTTTGTTCACATCTTCTCCGACGACCTGTCCGCACGGCCGTCCGGTGATTCTCAGGCTGACGATGAAGGACATCGAGCGCGGCTTTCACCGGAGCTAGCTGAATATCGCTGCGGGTCTTTCTGATGCCAAAAAAAATCCTGAGAATTTTGTAACCTTCGGGGTTACGTTTCCGTAAAATTATTGATATATTCGGTTTGCGAATTTCTTCCAGTAACAGCCAAGAAAAAACAAACAAGAAGGAGATTGCCCTGATGTTGAAGGATCTGTTTTCTCAAAAAGCGCTCAAGTTCTTTGCGCTGACAATCGTAATTGCCTGTATCGCGAGTATTTCCGCGATTGCGCAGTCGCAGGCGCTGAACGGTCAGATCGAAGGCACGATCACTGATCCGAATTCTGCCGCCGTTCCGAATGCTACCGTTACGGTGTTGAATGTCGGAACCGGTACCGGACGGACCGTGACGACCGATTCAAACGGCTTGTACCGTCTTCCGTTGCTTCCGCTCGGAACCTACCGGGTGACCGTCGAGGCAGCCAATTTCAAGAAGTTCATCCAGGAAGGCGTGACGCTGACGACCGGTCAAACAGCGACCGTCAACGTTACACTGACGCCCGGCGGAATCAACGAAACTATTACGATCACGTCCGACGCGCCGATCGCTGATCCGGGAAAGATCGACGTCGGCCGCGTGATGAACACGCGCGAGGTGCAGAATCTGCCGCTCGTGTCGCGCAACCCGTACAATTTTGCGCTGCTTCAGGCGAACGTTACGGGCCGTCCGAACGTTGAGTTCGGTGTCCCGCGCATCAATGCCAACGGCTACACCCGGCGGACGAACTACCAACTCGACGGAAACAACAACACTCAGGCGGACCGCGGCGGTATCCGTCTCATGCCGATCTCCGACACTTTTGTCGCTGAAGTTCAGCTGGTAACGAACGGGTTCGCGGCCGAATTCGGCAATACGCCGGGCCTGATCATGAACGCGGTTACCCCTTCAGGTACGAACGGATTTCACGGCTCGGCGAGCTACCGTTTCCGTCGGACGTCGATGTCGTCGAGGACGTTCAACCTTTCGCCGACGGCGACGAAGCCCGAAACAAAGGTCGACAATTTTACAGGGGCGATCGGCGGACCGATCATCAAGGACCGCTGGCAATTCTACACGGGTTACGAGTGGGTCAAACGTGATCTCGCGGGCGAACCGGCGCGCGCGCTGACTATCAGCGACGCGAACAAGGCGATCCTGACCGCCAACGGCGTGCCGTCCGATGCGTTCCCGAGCGCGATCCCGGCATCGCAGAAGGTGAATTTCTTCATCTTCAGAACGGATGCCCAGCTCAACGATTCGAACCGGTTAACCGGCCGCTTCAATTACTTCAAGAACCTTTCGCCGAACAACATCGGCGGCGGATTGAACACGCTTCAGCGATCGATCGACTTCGACGACAAGTCGTATTCGGTCGGACTTCAGCTGGCGTCGATCATCTCGCCGACGATGCTCAACGAATTCCGTTACCAATACGCAAAGCGCGATTCGCGAAACGTTGCGAACGCCAATTCCGGCAGCGGGATCAGCATCGTGATCACCGGCGTCGCCAACTTCGGCGCCCCTGAGAATGACGACACGATCGCGCCGCTGCAGGTAACGAACCAGTTTCAGGACAACTTCACATGGACGAGAGGCGATCACGTCATCAAGTTCGGCGGCGGCATGAACCGGATCGACGACACCCGTCGCTCGAACCAGTTCGCGCGTTACACGTTTGCGTCGATCGCTAACTGGTTGTCGGCAAAAACCGGCATTCTGCAGACTGGGAATACGTGCTCAGGAAGTGTCAGCGTGACGCGCTGCTATACGAACTACATCGAAGCGTTTGGAAATCCCGACATCGATTACCAGACATCCTTTTACAATTTCTTCGCGCAGGACGACTGGAAGGCGACCCGCCGGTTGAAGATCAATTACGGCGTACGGTACGACCTATACGATGTGCCCGATGCGTTTACCGATTCGCCGTTCTCGGCGTCGCAGAAGTTTGCGACCGACAAGAACAACTTCGCACCGCGTTTAGGCGTTGTTTACAGCGCTCGCGAAGGGAATCTGCCGACGGTGATCCGGGCAAGTGCCGGAATCTACTACGACACGGTTTACCTTGATTTTTATCAGCGCGCGTTGCTGAACAACGGCAGCCCGCGGCTCTTCAACTTTACGTTTGCTCCGGCCACCGCGGGTTCGCCGGCGTTTCCGGATACGCTCGGATCGCTGCCGGCCGGCTCGTCGCTGCCGGTTCAGAGCATCGAGACGATCGCGCCGGATTTCGAGAACATGTATGCGATTCACCTAAACGCGCAGCTCGAACAGGCGTTGACCAAGGACTTGTCGTTCACGGTCGGCTATATTTCGTCGGGAGGACGTCACATACCGTTGTACAGGAACATCAACCGCATCAATCCGACGGGTGCCCTGGCGGACGGGCGACCGATCTTCAGCAACACGGTAAGTGCGGCGACGCGTTTTGATCCGCGGTTCAACAACATCCTGATGGCCGAATCTGCCGGAACGTCGCGTTACAACGCGATGACGCTTCAGCTTTCGAAGCGATTCTCGAAAGGCTACCAGTTCAGCCTGAATTACACGTTGTCGAAGTCTGAAGACGACGCACCGGAACAGAACCTCGTCGCGACCCAAAGCGGCGGACTTGTCGTTCAGGACCCGACGAACCGCAGTCGCGACTTTGGACCGTCACTTGCCGATCAACGACATACATTTGTTATGAGCTTTGTCGGACGCCCGCAGTTCAACTTTGAGAATAAGGCGCTCCGATATCTCGTCAACAATAACCAGATCGGATTCATCATGACGGCAAACAGCGGCGAAAGGTACAACATCGTCGCGGCGACGGATATCAACCTTGACGGCTTTACCGGATCTGACAATCCGGTCGGCATCACCCGGAATTCCGGAACGACGCCGCGCCAGTTCAACGTTGATCTCAAATACTCGCGGTTCTTCAACATCAACGAGCGGTTCAAGATCGAGGCCTTCGCCGAGTTCCTGAACGTGTTCAACATCAACAGCAAATACCAGATCAACAGTCTGACCGTAACGACCGATGCGCTCGGGAATCCGACGCAGGCACTGCCGACAGTCGATAATCGTCCGGTGACGTCGCTCGACGCCCGGAACGCTCAGATCGGCTTCAAATTTATCTTCTGAATAAGATGAATAATGAAGTTGAGGACAAACCCGACTCATGGTGGTATCGCGTCTACGCAGGCGTGATACTCACCTTGGTCGTGGTCATCGCCCTGTTGTGGGGATTTAGTCGCTACTTCTCCTGATTTTAGACGTTGGATTTTGGATTGGATCGAATTCCAGTCGTTTAGCGTCGCCACTTTGCGACAATCCAAAATCCAAAATCGAAAATCCAAAATTGTTATGTCTTGGCTAGACTGGGCGGTCGTTGTCGGCTACTTGTCGTTCATGATCTTTGACGGGATCAGGATGACCAAGCACAGCAAGAGCGTGCAAGGGTATTTCCTTGCCAACAAAAGCTTGCCGTGGTGGGCCGTAGGACTGTCCGTGATGGCGACGCAGATGTCGGCGATCACGCTCGTCGGGACGACCGGACAGGCGTATTCGGACGGAATGCGCTTCATCCAGTTCTATTTCGGACTTCCGATCGCGATGGTGATCATTTGCGTCACGGTCGTTAAGTTCTTCCACAACGCCAACGTTTACACGGCTTACGAATATCTCGAACACCGATTCGACGTCAAAGTGCGAACGTTGACGAGCTTTTTTTTCGTAATCTCGCGCGGGCTCGC
>JAKQII010000383.1 GCA_029557535.1 Acidobacteriota bacterium | reverse complement strand
TCAAAGTCGACCAGGCTGGGCTGAATCCGAACCGGACGACCGACCGAGTCGATCACCGCTTCCTGCGTTTTTAAGCCATTACCGGTTACGTAGGCCACTGTGATCTCGTCTTTTTTGATGATTCCCTGCTTCACGAGTTTTTTGAGTACGCCGATCGTGACCCCGCCCGCCGTTTCCGCGAAGATGCCTTCGGTCTGGGCCAGCAACTGGATACCTTCAACGACTTCCTCATCCGTCACCATATCCATCGATCCATGACTCTCGACCGTAGCCTTGAGGGCGTAATACCCATCGGCCGGATTCCCGATGGCGAGAGACTTGGCGATCGTCTGCGGTTTTACCGGCTTGAAGAAGTCTCGCCCCGCCTTGAACGCCGTGGAGATCGGTGAACAGCCTTCAGCTTGAGCACCGTTGATCTTCGTGCGAACATCATCGATGAGGCCCAAGGCCTTCATCTCATGCAGGCCTTTCCAAATCTTGGTCAACAGTGAGCCGGATGCCATCGGAATGACAACCTGATCCGGTGTTTTCCATCCCAGCTGTTCCACAGTCTCAAAGGCAAGTGTCTTTGAGCCTTCGGCATAATAAGGACGGATGTTGATGTTCACGAACGCCCATCCGTGCTCGCCCGCGATCTCGCTGCACAGCCGGTTGACATCGTCGTAGTTGCCTTCGATCTCGACGACATGCGGCCGATAAATCAAATTGCCCAAGACCTTTGCCGCCTCTAGGTCGCCTGGAATAAAGACGTAGCAATGTAAGTTTGCTGAGGCCGCGTGGGCGGACACGGAGTTCGCCAGGTTGCCGGTTGAGGCGCAGGCGACTGTTTCAAATCCAAGTTCACGCGCGCGTGTCAGCGCGACGGCGACGACGCGGTCCTTAAACGACAGCGTCGGATGGTTCACGGTATCGTTCTTAATGTAAAGCTCGTCGAGCCCGAGATACGCGCCGAGGTTTTTGGCTCGCACGAGCGGGGTGAATCCCGCATGCGGTCCGACGAAATTCGTGCCTTCGACCGGCAGCAGGTCGAGGTAGCGCCACATGCTGTGCGGGCCGTCCGCGATCTTCTTACGAGAAATGGTCTTCTTGATCTCGTCGTAGTTATACTTCACTTCGAGCGGGCCGAAGCACATCTCACAAACATGGATCGCTTTCGCTGCATATTCCTTGCCGCATTCCCGGCAAACCAGCGCTTTCATTTTACTCATCGTGGCACCGCCTTCGTTACTCTATATCGATGGACGCACGGCGCATCCGGCATAGGGATCCCCATCGTCGAACAACTCAGTAATCGTCGGATGTTCCCCGCAGAGCGCACAATTCGGGTTACGTCGGATCCTGATCTCTCGAAATTGCGTTTTACGAGCGTCGAAGTCGAGTAAGCGATCGGTCAACGGGCGTCCGACCCCAAGAATGAGCTTCAACGCCTCCGTCGCTTGAATCGTTCCGATAATACCCGCCAACACCCCGATGACGCCAGCTTCTTGACAGGAGGCGACCAAGCCGGGTGGAGGAGGGGCTTTGAATACGCAACGATAGCAGGCCGATTTCTTTGGAATGATAGTGGTGACGCGGCCGTCGAAACGGAGAATGCCTCCATGAATCA
>JAKQII010000378.1 GCA_029557535.1 Acidobacteriota bacterium | reverse complement strand
CCGCTCGCCTCTCCCTGGACCGGTCATGATGCCCGTAAGCAATCTTGACTGTGTAATCATCCTACACCCGTTTTTTCCAAGGTCAAGTAGAAAATACTTTAGGTTTTGATGTGTTCTTGATCCAAAATGCTCGGGACCTGTGGATAACTTTCCCGCGAGCTTGTGGAAAAACATGTGGAAAAAATCCGCGTACCTTATCGTTGCTCAGACCGCTCCTGCAGTATGAGTAAAACGGCGATGCCCTGTCCTGTGAATATCTTTTTTTCCACAACCCAGAAAAGTCGTTCGCGGAACTCAAAGAAGCGGAATCCATTCTCGATATTGGTGAAATCTCGCCGGATTTCTACTAACGATTCCGAAATCGCGTTTGTCACATTGCACGCCGCTTGCAACCTATCGAAATTTGTCCCGTATCAGCTTGAGAACTGGTTTCAAAAGTGAAATTCACGGAAGCACTAAAATTGGCAGTCGGCGCGATCCTGGCGCACAAGCTCCGTTCGTTCCTGACACTGCTCGGCGTCATTTTCGGCGTCGCGACGGTCATCGTCGTCGTTGCCTTGATAGAAGGATTCAATTCCTATGTCGACGAAAAGATCGCGAACATCGGAACGAACGCATTCAGCGTCCAGCGTTTTTCGATTGAAGACTACTCAAGCGTCGAGGCCCTGAATTCCGCCCGACGCCGTAATCGAGACGTCACCGTCGAAGACCTCGACGCTCTCGCTGCGGCCGGCGGCGAGATCAGGGACGCCGGCGGAAAGTCAGGCACCGTCTCGGAGCTTAAGTTCGAGGACACGACGCTCCGCAATGTTCGGGTCAACGCGACCACACCGAACATCGCAGACATCGAGAAGATCGACTCGGCTGAAGGTCGCTACTTCGTAAATATCGAGGAGCAGAATCGCAAATACGTCTGCTTCATCGGGCCCGAAACATCCGAAAAGCTGTTTCCAAGAGGTTCGGCCGTCGGACAGACGATCAAGATCGACGGCCGGCCGTTTCAGGTTATCGGAGTCGGCAAACCACTGGGATCGGCGTTCGGCCAGACCCGCGACATGTACGCCGCGATCCCGCTATCGACGTTTCTCTCGATCTACGGTTCAAGACGGTCCATATCGATCAGCGTCACATCGGTGAATTCCGCGTCATATGCGGCCGCGATCGACGAAGCGAGAACGTTGATGAGAGTAAGGCGGAAACTGGGGCCGGGAGATGCTGACAATTTCGGCATCGTTACGCCGAGCGCGATCAACGAACTCCGCGACAAGATATTCGGGACAGTTCAGATCGCGGCGATCGGAGTGACGTCGATCTCGCTCGTTGTCGGCGGCATCGTGATCATGAACATCATGTTGGTGAGCGTCACCGAACGAACGAAGGAGATCGGGATCCGGAAGAGCATCGGGGCACGCCGCAGCGACATCCTGAGACAGTTTCTCTGCGAATCAACGATGCTTGCGCTGATCGGCGGATCGATCGGAGTTGGCGTCGCGTACACGATCGCAAAATCGGTCGATCTTTTGTTCTCGATTCCGACTTCGTTGCCCTTTCTTTGGGTGACGATTGCGCTCGTCGTCTCGAGCGGAGTCGGTTTGGTATCAGGGGTTTATCCCGCGTGGCGAGCGGCGGGACTGAATCCGATCGACGCCTTGCGCTCGGAATAGGTAACATGCCGTTTCACAGCTCCGGATTGACCGAGAATCTCATGATCGCGCTCGACACGGTGCGACAGAACAAACTGCGATCGTTCTTGACAATGCTCGGGGTCGTGATCGGAACGGTGACGGTCATTGTGATCGCCGCGTTCGTTTCCGGAATTGACGCACGGGTTGCGAAAGAGATCGAGTCGTTTGGAACGAACACGATCTACGCGTTCAAGTTTGACCCGGGATTCAACATCAACCCGTCGATGGAAGAACGGACGCGAAAACCGCTTCGCGAAGAGGACGCAGATTCGATCCGCGCCGAATGTTTGGCCTGCGAACTAGTTTCGCCGTTCATGTCGCCCGTCGATTTTACCGTCGGTCCGTTCGCGGAACGCGTCAACATCCGAAACCGGGAGATCGAAATGACGAACGCCGCCGTGACCGGCGCTTCCGGCGACTATTTCCGGATGGGTGTTTCGGAGCTGCAAGAAGGCCGGTATTTCACGCCCGAAGAGGAATTGCGTCGCGCGCGGGTCGCGGTTATCGGTATCGACGTCGCGAACACGCTGTTCCCCTATCAGAATGCGATCGATCAAAACATCCAGATCGAAGGACGAAACTATCGCGTGATCGGCATTCTTAAGGAACGCGAGCTCTTTCTCGTCAGCTCGGACGATCCGAACAATGAGAACAAGGCGGTTTACATTCCCTTCAAGACGATCAAACAGCAATACCCGGGCAACGAGGACTGTTTCATTATGATCTCCGCCAAGCAGGGGCAGATGAACGAAGCCCTCGAAGAGGTCCGCAACATACTCCGCCGAAATCGAAATGTGCCGTCTGACAAACCCGACAACTTTGGACTTCAGACGTCGGATCAAATAATCGAGCAGTTCGGCGCGATCACGAGCGGGATCTTTCTGCTAATGGTCGCGATTTCGAGCGTTGGATTGCTGATCGGCGGCATCGGCGTGATGAACATAATGCTGGTTTCGGTGACCGAGCGGACTCGCGAAATAGGTGTTCGAAAGGCGGTCGGAGCGAAGCGTTCGGATATCGTGATTCAGTTTCTGATCGAAGCTGCCACTCTGACCGGAAGCGGCGGAATAATCGGAATCGTTATCGGCGTTGGCCTTTCGTTTCTGATCCGGATGATCCTCCCGACTTACATCCCGGTCTGGGCGCCGATTGCCGGCTTTGTGGTGTCGGTCGGGCTCGGGCTCGCTTTTGGGATCTGGCCCGCTTGGAAGGCGGCTCGGCTCGATCCGATCGAGGCGCTGCGATACGAGTAGACCCGGAATCTAAATTCGAGGTTCAAAATTCAAGACGGACCGCCTTTTGAATCTTGAATCTTGAATCCAAGTCCGAATTCCGCAATCCCCGATCCCAAACGAAATCAGGGGCCGTAACGATTGCTCGCCACGACCCCTAATTTTGTCCTTAAGTTTCCAACCGAAGTCTTTCGCTTAAGGTTGGCAGCTTTCAGATGTACACCCTACCGGCTGCCGATTTTTGTATTCCGACCGCGTCCGACGGCTCGTCGCGTCCGGTCAGCACCCGCGTTCCGCTTTCGCTTCCCGCCCTTTCCTTTCGGTCAGGTGTGCCAATAGGTTTTTTTTCTGGTGGCTTTCCTCCACCGCCGGTTACGTTCCCGGCAACGAGGCCTACCTGCTTTCGCCTGTAGACGACTTTCGCTCCCCACCGGTGGTTCCTTGCCGGCAAGTGCCATCCCGTTTTTATCCGGGCGGCCTGGAACCGCTTTGCAGCCGTTCCGCGAGCCAAGCCTTTCGGCTTCGATCCAAGGCGTAATAGCTTCCGTCTCCGTTGACTTCCGCTCTCGAACCGGAACGTCGCCGCTCCGCTCGCCTCTCCCTGGACCGGTCATGATGCCCGTAAGCAATCTTGACTGTGTAATCATCCTACACCCGTTTTTTCCACGGTCAAGTAGAAAATACTTTAGGTTTTGCACCATAAATCGAGAATATTTTTCATGGTCTGTGGATAAGATTTCCGCAGGCCTGTGGATAATTCTGTGGAAAACATCGCAACGGCCATCATCACTTAATTTAACGCTTTTGTAATCGGTGGCCGGCTCCCATGTCACCTGTGGAAATCGCGATGCCGCGTTTCGAAAAAAAAGTTCAAAGTCGAAAGTTTGGGTATGTTTTCCGCTACTTCAAGTTCAGTTTTCCGCCAGATCGCGGTGGTTTTGCCGAACCTCAACCGCCGATCAGCTGATTGCTTTGCCGTCAAATCGCTCGCGCAGAAGGCGTCGAACCACGCCGTGAGGCACTCCGTGACTTCAGGCGAATTCCAGATCTGGACGCAGATGGCTCGCGGCTATTCCGAAGCCGTCGCCGGCCATGTCTGCACGCCGCCGGCGAGCGGATGGTTTCCGTGGAATTGGTAAGGGACTTCGGGCCGGAGATTTTGAGCTCGGACGAAAAAAGACGGCGCAGTGCGATTGACACTGTGCCGTCTTAAAACTATGGAAATGAACTAGGCCGCCTTCGGAGCCAACTCCTGCGCACCTTCAGCGTAGACGCTGATGAACTTGCCCTTGCGGCCTTTGTCCTCAAACTTCACGAATCCTTCGATCAGCGAGAACAGCGTGTCGTCCTTACCGCGTCCGACATTTTTGCCCGGCTTCCATTTCGTTCCGCGCTGACGGGCCAGAATGTTGCCGCCCAGCACATGCTCACCGCCGAATTTCTTCAGTCCCAATCTTTGTGCCGCTGAATCGCGGCCGTTGCGTGATGATCCTACACCTTTCTTATGAGCCATAATTCCATTTGGGATTTGGGATTTCGGAATTCGGATTCGCTTTCAATCGCAAATCGCAATTCGCAAATCGCAAATCGCCGCCCTCCTTAGAACTTCTCGATCGTGATCTCCGTGTAACCCTGACGGTGACCTTGTTTGCGCTTGTACTGCTTGCGGCGCTTCTTCTTGAAAACGATCACCTTTTCGCCGCGGCCGTGGCTGACCACGGTCGCCTTGACCGTCGCGCCGCTGCCGATCACGGCATCCTTGCCTTCGCCGACGAGGAGCGCTTCAAGCTCGACCTTTTTTCCGGCCTCGGCATCGATCGTCGGAACGCGGAGCGTTTGTCCGGTCGTCACGGGAAACTGCTTTCCGCCAGTTCTGATAATTGCGTAACTCATTGTTTCTCAATCTCCTTCGGCCTAAGCGGCGGATGTTCCGCCAGTCGAAAAGTTAAAATTATATTGAAACCGAAGGGGTCGGTCAAACGAAAAAGTCAAAATCGAAGAAACCGACGCAATTATGTTCAATCGTCGCAGTTCTCTCTGGCCCACGACGTCAGCGAAAAGACCTTTTTCAGATCCTGATACACGACCGCCGTCACGAAATAGACCGATTCCTGATTCTGTCCGGACTTCACTCCGACCTGCATGCAGAGTTCGTAGTTCATTCCGGCGACAACCTGTTGTTTCGCCGAATTGATCCGGACCAAACGGACGGCCGTCCCGCTTGTTCGTCCGCGTTCACGAACCGCGAAATTGGCCGCCGCGACAACGTTGGCGTCGTTGACTCTCGCCGTGACATAGCCGCCGGCCTCATCGTCGTCGTCCTGCGCATTGCAAACCGAGACCGCCCCCAACGCGACGATCATCGCGACCGTCAGGAAAACAAATCGAAAAGTGGACTTCATCTAACGCCTTTTTGCATCGATTGAACTGGAAAACTATTTGTGCCGTCGACGAATCGATAAGGATTTGTCCGCCGGACGAAACCCAAATATAATCGCGGCATAGCGTTTTCGCAATCGCAAACGTCAATTCTTTGGATTCGTTCTAATTGTTTCCCGCAAAAGGAGTTCCAGCCATGTTTCGGAGACTTTCCGCAATCGTTCTTTTGATCGTTTCAGTCGTCGTGTTCGCATCCGCCCAAAGCGTCGATCCAACACTTTATCAAAGCATGCAATGGCGCATGATCGGGCCGTTCCGTGCCGGACGGACCGTCGGAGCAGCCGGTATCCCGTCGCAGCCCAACGTCTTCTATATTGGCGTCAATAACGGCGGAGTTTGGAAAACGACCGACGCCGGGCGGACCTGGCGACCGATCTTCGACGAACAGCCAACTGGTTCTATCGGCGATCTGGCGATCGCGCCGTCGAATCCGAACGTGATCTACGTCGGAAGCGGCGAGGGACTGCAGCGGCCCGATCTTTCAACCGGCGACGGAATGTACAGATCGACCGACGGCGGAAAGAGCTGGACGCACCTCGGATTGCGCGAAGGCCAGCAGATCGCCTCGATCGCGGTCGACCCGAATAACGAGAACCGACTGTTCGTCGCCGTTCTCGGACATCCGTACGGCCCGAATGAGGAGCGCGGAATTTATCGCTCGACAGACGGCGGCGCGACCTTCCAGCGCGTTCTCTACAAAGACGTTGACACCGGAGCGATGCAGGTTGAATTCGCGCCGAATGATCCGAATACGATCTACGCCGATCTCTGGGCGGGCCGTCAGGGTCCGTGGGAGAACGGTGCGTGGCAAGGCCCTGGAAGCGGTTTGTTCAAATCGTCCGACGGCGGCAACACGTGGAAACCGCTCACGAAAGGCCTGCCGACTTTCGATCAGGGGCTGGGGCGCATCGGGTTCGCGATCTCGCGAAGCGATCCGAATCGCATCTACGCGACCGTCGATGCGAACCCGCAGTTTGCCGGAATTTACGCCTCGGCCGACGCCGGTGAGACCTGGACGCGCGTCAACGCCGATCCGCGACTTTGGGGCCGCGGCAGCGATTTCGCCGAATTGAAGGTCCATCCGAAAGACGCGAATACGATCTTTGTCGGCAACGTCGCGTCATACAAATCGACCGACGGCGGCAAAACGTTCAAAGGATTCAAGGGCGCGCCCGGGGGCGATGACTATCACCGAATCTGGATCAATCCCGACCAACCGGATGTCATGCTCTTCGCGACCGACCAGGGCGCAACGATCACCGTCAACGGCGGCGAGACATGGTCGAGTTGGTACAACCAGCCGACCGCGCAGTTCTATCACGTCAGCACCGACAATCAATGGCCTTACTGGGTTTACGGCGGACAGCAGGAATCGGGTTCGGCCGGAGTCGCTTCGCGGGGCGACACCGGAGCGATCATTGCCCGTGACTGGCGCACCGTCGGCGTCGAAGAATACGGATACGTTGCGCCGGATCCGCTCGATCCAAACATCATCTACGGCGGCAAAGCGACGCGCTTCGACAAGCGCACCGGGCAAGTCCAGAACATCGCTCCGGAGGCGATTCGGACAGGCAAATACCGATTCCTGCGTACGGCGCCGATCCTTTTCTCGCCGGTCGACAACAAAACGCTCTATCTTGCGGGAAATGTCCTCTTCAAGACGTTGAACGGCGGCAAGGATTGGGAAATCATCAGCCCGGATCTCTCCCGCGAGAAATGGGACGTACCTGAAAATGTCGGTGTTTACAAGTTGCCTGAAATGGAGACGATGGCTCGTCGAGGCGTGATCTACACCGTAGGGCCGTCGTACAAGGACATCAACACAATCTGGGCCGGAACCGACGACGGACTGATTCACGTGACGCGCGACGGCGGGAAGAAATGGACGAACGTCACGCCGCCCCAACTCAAGTCGTGGGCGAAAGTCTCGCTGATCGACGCCGGCAGATTTGACGCGAACACCGCGTATGCCGCGATCAACACGTTCCGACTTGACGACCTTCGCCCGCATATCCTGCGAACGCATGACGGCGGAAAGACCTGGAAGGAGATCACGAACGGCATTCCCGACGGCGGCATCGTCAATGCGGTCCGGGAAGATCCGGTACGGAAGGGTCTTCTCTACTGCGGAACCGAGCTGGCCGTGTACTTCTCGATCGACGACGGCGACAACTGGCAGCCGTTGCGGCTTAACATGCCGGCGACATCCATCCGCGACCTCGTGATCAAGGACGACGACGTCGTCGTCGGAACGCACGGGCGGTCGTTCTGGATCCTTGACGACATCACGCCGCTGCGGCAGATCACGGCCCAGACCAGGTCAACCGGAGCGCTACTCTTTGCTCCGCAACTCGCGACGCGGGTTCGCCGGAGCGTTCATACGGACACGCCGTTTCCTCCCGAAGAACCGGCGGGTCAGAATCCGCCGGACGGAGCGATCATCAATTACTATTTGCGGTCGAAGGCTTCTTCGCCGGTCACGCTCGAGATCGTCAATCCGGCAGGCAATCTCGTTCGCAAGTTCTCGAGCGACGACAAGCCTCTTCCGTACGATGAGAACAAGCTCAGGTTTCCGACATACTGGTTGCGTCCGCCGCAAATACTGAAGAATGAGGCGGGTATGCAACGGTTTGTCTGGAATCTTCAGTACCCGAATCCGCCCGCTGATTCGTACGACCTGCCGATCTCGGCGATCGTTCGCGACACGCCCTTCGTTCCGGAGGGACCGTTCGTTATGCCCGGAACATATACGGTGAAACTCACGGTCGACGGTAAGTCGTACACCCAAACCCTGAAAGTAAGGATGGATCCGCGAGTCACGGTTTCGTCAGCAGAGCTTCAACGGCAGTTCGACCTTTCGATGCAAGCGTACAACGCGATCCTGGCGACAAGGTCAATGATGGAAGAGGCAAAGTCGTTGGCGGACAAGATTAAGACGAAGGGGCTCGAAAAAGAGGTCGCATCGCTCTTCGGAGGCGGGCGGTCGACGTCGCCTTCAGACCCGACGAGCTTCCCGGTTAGCCGTTTGAACGGCGCGTTCGGCTCGTTGCTCGACGTGCTACAGGACGCCGACGCGGAGCCGACGTCGCAGGCGGTCAAAGGGATGACGGAACTTCAATCCGGACTTGAACGTGCGATTTCCGAATGGAAGTTAATAAAGGCCAAGTTGGTGAAATAAGTTGGCGGGCTCCGGGATCTCCGGAGCCCGAAACACATTGATCGTCCTAGCGGTCGACGATTCGGCTCGGCAGTTTCTCATCGCGCATTAATTTGAAAATCGGGAGCGGTTTTCCAACGCCGATCACCGAGTCGAAGAAATTCCACGCGACCAGTCCATCATCGCTTGTCGGTTCGAGAAGGTAAAAAACAAGTCGTCCTAGCGGCTGGGCGGTTCTCACCAAGAGCGTTCCGGTCGGGAATTTCTGCGTCGATGTCGAATACGCTCCCTTGATCTTCATCTCGTTGTGGCCCTGAAACGGTCGCTTTGCCTTCTCGAAACTCTCGACCTTGAACCCGTCAACGTTCGTCTCGAGGTCAGCCGACAGTTCTTCGACGATGATGCCATGCTGAAGCAGTTTCTCCCTGACCGACTTGTCGGCAATGATCAGATATGCTTTCGGCGCGGCGACTTTGCGGACGGCTTCGAACATTCCGAAGTCTTCCATCCGCAACGGTTTGTACTTGTCCTCGATCATCGCCGTCATTTCCTTGCCGGAACGCGGATTCTTGATCTTCTCGACCTCGCCGACAAGTATCTCCACCGGCTTCGGAAGCGGGATCATCTTGAACTCGACGCCGAACTCGAAACCCTTCCCCGAGAACCCGGCGATCGTCCGCACGTCGGCGGCCTTCGGAATCGACTTGATCGACGCCGCGTTCAAAACGCAAAACCGCAAGATCTCTTCGACAAATCTCTCGGTGGCCTCGATCCGCCGTTTGAACGAGAGGTAACTGTACGCCTCGGAAAGAATCGTGAACCGGTTGCGGATGCCGCCGTAGTTCTGTCCGATCCGCGGCTGGTGAGTAAATGCTTCCCAGGTCGTCTTCTGGCCTTCCTTCGGCGTGTTCGAGAATCCGGTGAAATTGCCGTAGTAATAGCTCCGGAACTTGAACTTCCTGAGCAGCGATGCCGCGATCGAGGGCATCATCATGTTCCGCTGATAATCGAGGATCGCCTGATCAGTGTTCGGATTGAGCGGCTGCGAATACGTCAAATGATAACCGTGATATGAGCCGTTCGTGGTGTGCAGATCAACGGTCAACTGCGGATCCCAGCGATTGAACACGCCGATCAGCGACTGCGCTTCGGACGACTCGAGCTTCATATAATCGCGGTTCAGATCCAGCCGTTGGTTGTTTTCGCGTACCCCGACGCCGCCGATCGGGCCGTTCTGGTTCCAGCGATTGTCGGTCGAGATCTTCTCATTGCCGTCCGCGTTGTAAATCGGCGCGATCAAAACGGTGATCTTCGAAAGCAACGGCTTGAGATCCCCGAAAAGCAATCGGCGGGCGATGATCAATGACGCCTCTTTACCTTCGACCTCGCCCGCGTGGATGTTCGCCATCACGAAAACGATCGGACGGCCGAGTGCGCGCGCCTCTTCCGGGGTCGAGATCGCGCGGTCCGAAAGAACCATCATCGGAAGTGCGCGGCCGCCTTCCGACCTACCGAAATTCTCCACGCGAAGAAACGGGCTTTTGCGTTGCAGTTCAGCGACGAATGCCGTTACCTCGTCGTAACGGCTCGTTTCCTCAAAATTCGACAGTTCGGCACGGGTGCGCGGCAAACCAGAGGTCTGCGCCACGACCCCGAACACACTTGCGGCGACGACAAACAGAACGGCGGCGATCTTCATTTTCATTCCTCGCAGGACAGCGGATCGGTCGAAATCGTCCAGTTCGTCAATTTGTAGACGTTCTTCAGGTTCCGGTAGACGACGGCTTTGACAAACCGGCGCGTTGCGCGCCGTTCGCCGCGTTTAACGGTTACTTCGAAGCAAAGCTCGTAATTGATCCCGGCAACGACCTGCAGCCGCGCCGATCCGATCTTCGTCAGTTTGATCGTCGCGGCCTCGTCGGTCGCGAGCTTGCCGACGGCGAAGGCGGCGGCCGCTTTGACATCCTTGTCTTTGGTGTCGGCAGCGCCGTATCCGCCGGTGATCTGACCGAAACAGACCGATGCCGCACCGAGGATGAAGATGAAAATCGCGATCGAAAGTGTCCTTCGAATCAGATTTGTTGCGTGGGTTGATCGAGACATATTTTGGAGATTCATGGCGCGTTGAGATTAACACTGAAAGTCTTTCGCTTTCAACCGTTCAGCTCTGCAAACAAAGTATGCCGAAAGCGGCTAGGAATACGCAAAACACGTAGTTCTGCGTATTCCTATCGCGCGGACCGTCAACTATCATTGAGGCATTCACTGTCCAGGCGAGAATCGGCGGAACGCGTCCTGCGGGCCGGAACAGTCTGAGAATGCGAGGAAAGATGAGCAGATCCATAATTGCGAGTTTAGCGATCGCGGCAATTGCATCGGCGTCGGCTTGCGGCGGTTTACAGTCAAACTCGGCACCGAACGCCGAGGTCAAGTCCAACACCGGCCCGTCTCGATCGGAAGACACGCCGAAAATGAACGAAACAGGCGCCACTACCGACCCCAAGGAGTCAAAGGCATTTGCTGCCACGGTTGAACTTCACGGGGTGAAGTTCGTCGTCGAATCCCCGAATTCCGCGGCCGGTAACAAGTTCACCGTCACGCCGTCGGGATTGAAGGAATCGAACGAACCGTTCACTCAATCGGTTGGCGGCGACGTTTACGGGGCTGAGGTCGGCGACCTCAACATCGACCAATCGCCGGAAATTTACGTCTTCGTTCGCGAACGGTCCGGGCTGAAACGCTCGACGGTTTACGGATTCGCGGCCAACGCGAAGAAATCAATGAGCCAGTTCGCGCTCGCCGATCCGGACGTGAAGAGCAAGGAATACGCCGGCTATAACGGCGAGGACGAGTTCGCGGTCGTCGAGAACGTCCTTTCGCGCCGCTTCCCGATTTTCGAGGGTACCGGCGCCGACGCGAAAAAGACGGGAAAAACACGGATCGTTCAATACAAGATCAAGCCGGGTGAAGCGTCCTGGCAGTTTTATGTCTTCAGATCTGACCAATACTAGATCTGGTCCGATCAAAAAAAGAACTAGATTTTGGAGTCCACTACATGAAAAAGATTTCATTTGTAATAGCCTTGGCATTCGTTTTCGCGATCGGTGCGATCGAAGCTTCGGCACAATCAAAAGTGAACGTGCGTTTCGCTCGCGGCGCAAGCAGCGCGACAGTGAGCGGCTCGATTCGCGGAGAACGTTATGTCGACTACGTGCTGAAGGCGTCGGGCGGCCAGTTCTTGACCGTCGTGCTGACGAAAAGGAGCGGCGCGCCAGCACTGTTCAACATATTGCCGCTTGGCAGCGAAGTCGCGATCTCGGATGACGCCCGTCAATCGACGAACTGGAGCGGCGAATTGCCGAACGACGGGACCTACGTCGTTCGCGTTTATATGGAAAAGGGCGATCGCCAGAATGGTCGTTCTTCCAGTTATAGAATCAGCTTCCGGATTCGCTGATCCGGCTTAAGGGGTGGCGCTCGCGGGGGAGGCGTCGCCCTATTTTTTTTTGCCTGAGCGGTATTCGCTCAGTGAGCCTGTCCGTGTTTCCTGCGCAATCAAGAATCAATGATCAGATCAATTAAAATGCTACGGTTGACGACCATCGCTGTCGTCACGCTATCCTTTGCGGTCCTTTCCGTTGCGCAGACTTCCAAGGACCGTAAACCGGTTCGCGTCGTCGGAGAATTCAACTACCAGAGCACCGTCGTCGCGAAGTATTTCACCGGTGGAGCGACGGCCGAACTGATATGCGTCTCCAGATCGCTGCGTGCAGACAACAACGAATACGTGCCGAAAGCCGAACAGATCCTCGGCCGATTCACAACCCCGATCTATCCTCCTCCGCTGAAGTTTGAGATCCCGCTCCCCGTCGAGCCGCAGTGCGCAGACATCGATCTTGACAACAACGGGCGAAAGAACGTCGGCGTCAAGGTATTTGCCGCCATTACCGCGATCAATCTGTTTGGCGACTCGTACCTCGAACAACTCGAACAAGAATCGGGTTTCACGTCCGTCGTGGCAGATTCGAACTCCGCTTCGATTCGGACAGGGACGCTTTTGGTTTTTGCCCCCGACGCCAATCAACGGATCTCATCCGGTTTCGGTTCCGACGGAAAGCTGTTTACGGAAGATGATCCGACCGTGCCAGTCGCGGCCGGATACACGTTGATGAAGATCAGCGGCGGAAAGGTCGAATTTGAGCGCGGGACGGAGCTTCGCATGGATATCGCTCAGCCCGGGGAATCAAAAAGTCCGGACTTTTCGAGCCAGGGATTTGTCGAAAGCTTCAATAGCCTCATCGATTTATTGAAAGAGCGGTACGCATATACCGAACTCAGAAAAATCGACTGGGAACAAAAGAGGAGCGAGTATCTTCCGCGGATTCGTGCGGCTGAGGCAAAGCAAGATCTTCAGGACTACTACCTCGCGATATATGATTTCGCGTCGGGCATGAACGACGGGCACGTGCAAACGGGAACATATGATCCAAAAATCGCCGGAAAACGCCAGGAGATGATCCGAAAACGATTGTCGGGTAATCTCGGGGCACAATTGATCCGCTATTCCGACGGACGATTCATCGTGTTTGCCGTCGGCGAAGACTCGGCTGCGGAAAAGGCAGGATTGGTCGTCGGTTCCGAGATATTGAAGATCAACGGACGCGACGTTTTGACCTATTTGAGGTCGCTCCCTAAGATCGGCTTTGTCGGCACCGAAGAAAGGGCAATCGCCGATGCCGTGCGTCAGGCTTTCTTTTTCCCGATCGGCGAATCCGTAACGCTTGAATTTCGTCGCCCCGGTGAAACGTCCGGTGTTTCGGCCGTGCTCGTTTCGGGTGATTTTCAAACGGGCAATGCCTTTCCTGAACTTCGCGACTCGAACCCGATAAGCATGAAAGTGGTGGGCGAACGCCGCTACGGGTATGTCAGATGGAATGACTTTGAGAACACCCAAATGAATATCGCCGGATTCGAGACGTTTCTTGGGCGATCGAACACGGCGCCCGGGATCATTATCGATCTTCGGGGAAACGGCGGCGGACTATTGGCGTTGATGTACACGATGGCGTCCTACATGTTTCCAACGGAAAAGCCGGTCTCCCTAAACTGGTTGGACACTTACCTTTACGACGATGTCACCCGAAAATGGGTAACGGCGCCGGAGGGCGTTGTCCGATCGGTTTCGGCACCGCGGCCTGAACTCGCCTATACGGGGAAAGTGGTTGTCCTCGTCGACGGAGATTCGGCCAGTTCGGCCGAGTTCTTCTCGCAATTCCTGCAGTACAAAGGACGCGCCGTCGTCATTGCGGACTCCGGTACGGACGGGGCCGGCGGAACCATCAGGTCCGTAACCCTGCCGGGCGGCTTCGGGTTCACCTACACCGGCGGCCGGATGTACTTTGCCGGCACGAGAGAGGTAAATCTCGAAGGTAAGGGTGTTACCGCCGATGTCCGCGTCCCGATCAACGACGACTATGTCCGGCGCCGGCATGGCGGTGAGGATGTCGTGCTTGCCGCGGCGATCAAGTATCTCGACAAAAACGCACCGAAGGAGCCCTGATCAGCCATCTCAAATCAGCTCAGGCCGCCGTTCCAGGCGGCCTTTCTTTATGCGTGTTTCCTTCAATTCCCAGCTAAACCCGAATTACGCGTTAGTGATTCTTGCCCGCGAATTTCCGCCAATCAGCGCGAATAGACGGCCTTCTGACAGAAGAAACGTGGATCAGCAATGGGTCAAAAGGAGACTTGCAGCAAGATCTAACTAGTTGCAGCGGTCTTTCTCAGCTTGATTCGCGTTCATTGGCGCAGATTCGCGGGCGGGAACTTCCTTCTATTGGGTAATTTGGGCTAAATCGACCTATCTGCGACCCGGTGCCGGACCGCTCATCCGGCTTGCAGCACTAATACCGCCGGCTCGGTTCAATCGCGCGGTTCGGAGTTTATTGCCGCTTCGAACGCACGTATAATCGACATTGAATTCACTTTCTTATCGATACCTTTTATGACAGAAGCAAAAAACGGAAAAACGACAAGGATCGAGACCGATTCGATGGGCGAGATCGCCGTCGAGTCCGACAAGTATTGGGGCGCGCAGACCGAGCGCTCGCTTCATCATTTCGACATCGGTTTTGACACGATGCCGCGCGAACTCATCCGAGCGCTCGGCGTGCTGAAAAAGGCAGCGGCGCTGACAAACCACGAGCTTAAGCCGCATCTTCTGACCAAAGAGAAACTGGACCTGATCGTTCAGGCTGCCGACGAAGTGATCGACGGCAAGCTCGACGCCCATTTCCCGCTGCGCGTCTGGCAGACCGGATCCGGAACACAGACCAACATGAACGCCAACGAGGTCATCTCGAACCGCGCGATCGAGATCGCCGGCGGCGTCATGGGGTCGAAAAAGCCGGTGCATCCGAACGATGACGTGAACATGTCGCAGTCTTCGAACGATACGTTTCCGACGGCCATGTACATCGCCGCGGCGGAACGCTTGAACGCGATGATCCCGACAGTCCAGTTGCTCCACGATGCCATTGCCGCAAAGGCGAAGGAGTTCGCCGACGTCGTCAAGATCGGCCGCACGCATTTGCAGGACGCGACGCCGATCACGGTCGGGCAGGAATTCGGCGGCTGGGCGTCGCTGATCGAGCGCGACATCGCCCGCCTCCGCCAGGTTCTCGACGGACTACTCGATCTGGCGATCGGCGGGACCGCCGTCGGCACCGGACTGAACGCGCATCCGGATTTCGCGGACAAGGCCGCGGCACGTATCGCCGAGCTGACGCGCCTGCCATTCCGCGCGCACCCAAACAAGTTCGCGGCGCTCTCGGCACACGATGAAGTCGTTTACGCGTCCGGGGCTTTGAAGACGCTTGCCGCTTCGCTGATGAAGATCGCCAACGATGTCCGCTGGCTTGCGTCGGGACCGCGCTGCGGGATCGGCGAACTCGTAATCCCGGAGAACGAGCCGGGAAGCTCGATCATGCCCGGCAAGGTGAATCCGACACAGTCGGAGGCGATAACAATGGTCGCGGCGCAGGTCATGGGCAACGACGCGGCGATCGGATTCGCAGGTTCGCAGGGAAATTTCGAACTCAACGTTTTCAAGCCGGTAATGATCCACAATTTCCTTCATTCGGTCAGGCTGCTGAACGACGCCTGCAAGGGATTCGTCGAGTTCTGCGTCGCCGGGATCGAGCTGAACCGCGAGAAGATCGATCATTACCTGAACGATTCGCTGATGCTCGTCACGGCTTTGAACCAGCACATCGGTTACGACAACGCGGCGAAGATCGCGAAGAACGCGCACAAGAAGGGGATCAAGCTCAAGGAAAGTGCTCTCGAATTGGGACTGCTGACGAGCGAGCAGTTTGACGAATGGGTCGTTCCGGTCGACATGACACACCCGTGAGGGATTTGCGATTTGCGATTTGCAATTCTCGATGAGTCAGACCATTGAATCCGAAATTGCAAATTGAAAATCGCAAATCGCAAATCCAAAATCGGTTCATCCGCCGATGATGACGGTCATCTCGCCTTTCATGATCTTGTTCGGCGGGCCGAGCGGCTCGATGATCGTGTCGCCCATCCGGCAGGCGGGCATGTTGTTGATCAATACGGTTTGCGATCCGTCGATGACCACGCCCGGGCCATGCGGCGGAACGGGCGACGGAGTCGTACAGGCGTGAATGTCCGACATTCCGGCCATCCCGCTGATCATGCTGCTGAGTGCCGACAATGCTGCGGTCTTCGCGGCTTGTTCGGCGGCGTAGGCGGCAGGAGCGCCGGGCGTTCCGGCCGCGGCTGTAGTTGCGGCCTCGGCGGCCTGAATCGCGACATCGGAAACCTGTTTCGCAGCCTGCAAGGCGGCGGCCGCCGCGGCCGGGATTCCCCGCCACGGCGGGAGAAAGCCGATAAGCACGTTGGGACTACCGGGTCCGGGAGTCAATACGGGCGGCAACGGATGCATCACGTTGTCTGTGATTCGGGCAGCTGGTCCTGTCGGCATAATTCTTACCTTTAATCTAAACCAAATCCCTCGTCAGCGAGCAGATCAAACTGCTTCCCCTTACCGATTCGAAGTTCGCCATCCTCTTCGTCGCTCAGCGTACCGCCAAAAAATTTGATGGCCCGCAGCAATCGAAGTCGTAGCGACTCATCGTCTTCGCGCACATATCCAGGGATCGACGAGAGGTCTTTCAGCGCGGCACGAAGCTCGGACACCAGATTCTCCTTCAATTCCGGCTTTTCGCCACGATTAACCTGCTCCGACGGTATCGTGCCCCAAGTTTCGCGTCTGAGACGGCTCGCGGCCCACGGCTGCAGATATTCAAGAAAGCCGTATTCAAGCGAGAGATAAATTTTGATCTCTTCGCGGATGCGTTTGTGGCGATCGGATATCGAAAGAACGCCGTCTTTGACGGATTTTACTCGGGACGCGCGGAATAGCTTTTGAGCCAGTTCCTCATTGAATTTCTGATATTCGATCCTTGCCCCGAAATCCGTCTCTTTTTTCGATTCGAGCGCCGCCGCCTTGGCTTCAAAAATCTGCTTCAGGTCCGTCGAGGCCTCGCCGAGCCCGGCTGCTTCATGAAGCGCGATCAGATCTTCGAAGGCCGCCACGGACTGCGCCCGTCTCACCAGCGTTCGATAATACTGCCTGACAAACTCGATATCGTCAGCGTCGCCGAGAATCGCTACTATGCTCGCGAAAGCCGCCGAGCGACGCACCGCATCTTCGCCGGACTCCTTGCCGTCAAGAAGCGATCTGAAGAACTTCACTGATTCGACAGTCTCGTAAAACCTTACGACATCGACCACGCGATTCACTGATTTCAGAGCGATGTCCCGCTTGACCTTGTGTTCGAGATAACGGGCAACTTCAGCGGCTTTTAGCTTTCTCGGGACGACTCCCGACGTGTACGGATCGGCCTCGAATATATATTTGTCTAATTCAGGTATCCGCGGGGCATCGCCGCGCGGTTCGATCGTATCCGGATTGTTGTTTTCTTGCGCCATATTATGAACTCCTCGACAACTCGCGGCACCCACGAGGGCGATGATGACAATCAGTCCGCAAATTGTTCGAAACCGTCTCATTACTACCATCTCTCGAGCAGGTTCGCTCCTTCGGTCCGGATGCGCGTGATGAGATTAAAATCGCTTGCAGGTGCGTCGTATGTGACCGCTCCGTCGCGGATCCGCTTTGACCCGCCGACCGCATTGGTACCGCTCGTTCCGTTTCTCATGAGCTGTGCATTCGCCCCCGTTGCATGTACCACCTCTCCCGAAACGTGTCCCACCTCGTGCGGGAAGGAGAACGGGTTGCCGTCGCCGGCGTTCATGGTGCTGCTGATCAGAAATGCGGACCACTTGACCTTTGTGGTCGACGGCCGCTGCGGATCGATCCTGTGATTCGACATCATCGCTTCGCCGCGATTACCGCCGGTGACAGTGTCAACGACGAAAATGTCGACTGTGTCATCCGCAGTACTGACGTGGCTATCGTAATTCTTCAAAACCGTTCGCTGCTGGAGCGAACCCGCATTCCAGTTGTTGTTTCCATTCGGAACGGCCCACGATTCCAAGGCCAGCGGGTTTACAACTCCGATCGAGATCGTCTGCCGTGTATCACGGTTCGCGATCGGAACACCGATCGTCAGCGTTACGCGCGCACCACCTTGTTCAGTGACCACGATATCGGCTGACTTGCGGCTGACAGGATCGACGAACCTTGCCGGATTTTCGCTCACCTCGGCCTTGAAAGGCGCCCTCACCAGGGCAGCCAGCGCGCGCGCTGTTTTGATGGGCGTATCATTGGCCGCCGGAGTGATCGGACCAACGACTTGATCGGGTTTTCCGCTGGCATGAATGGTGAAACCGATCTGTCCGTCGCCACGCGCCGATAGACCGCTGTCATTTGAGATCGAGATCAGATTCTCAACCGGATCTATCGCGCGGGTAGCCTGCACCAACTTCGGTGCGATGTTGGCCTGAGCGTAAACACGCCGGAACCAAGTCCAAACCCTGCGTTCGGCATCGGCGATCGGCACAACCGGGTCGCCGCCGGGCGCTTTCCTGAGGACATTTATAGCAAGTCGGATGCGGCGCCGGTCCTGCCCGATCGGCAAAACGACCGTAGATCTGCATTTTGGGTTCATCGGGCAGGTCTTGATCTCATAAAACGCCTTCACGGTCTGATCAAGAATTTCGACCTTCGAGTCGCCTGCATCGTGCATATCCGAAGCCAGCAGTGTTTGGTCCGGCGCGGCCGCTTTGTCGCCCGGATCCACGACCAACCGAAGATAACAACTCCGGAATCGCTTCGTAGATCCTTGTTTCGACGCCACTGTCTTTAGCTGACGCGGACCGCGGACCGCACCGGGAAACCGTTCATGTCCGTTTAGTTTTCCGGCTGCGTCGTATTTCGGCTTGAGCATTTCAAGTTCGACATCCAAATCGCCGGTGGCCTTGATGTCCAGTACCTCGACTTTGAAGACGTCCGGATCCTTATCGGCGTCGGAATTGAAACTTCGTACCCCGCTGCCCGGAAAAGCTACATTTCCATCAGGCGTCCCCGCCTTGTTCGTCACAAAATTGCTGACATTGAGGAAACTCAGCGTTGCGTCACCTGCAACCGTCGCCGACGCGGAACCGTGGACGAACCTGAGCATCGCGAGCGTGCCGCGCCGAACGTATTTATGCGTCGCTTCGGTTCCGCCGGATTCGTCGCGGATCTGAAATTCCGGAATTGTGACGACGTCGCCGGGATGCAACTGACCGGGATCTTCGGTCCGATTGAGTATGTATGCGTTCGCTGGTTCTTCACGAAGCGGCTTGCAGTCGCCGAAGCCGTTAAGGTACGCAATGTTGCAGAGCGAATCGCCGACTCTTGCTTTTACTGTCTTTTTCGCCATTTTGATTTCTCAGCTCGCAAGCTATTTCTTCTTCCATGCGCGGCCGTCGACCTTCGGGAACGAGATCTTGCAGCTGCCCGGATCGATGTTCGTGACCTTAGCGGAACCATTCTCGTCCAGCGTTCCCTCGGCGATCGTCTTGTTATCGGGAAGTTCGACCCGGTATCTCTCGCCCACGACCGGTTCGCCCTGTTCATCCTTGAGCTCGACCTCGACCCAGGACTTCTTGTCCTTGTTCTTCGGAGACTTTGGATTATGCCACGGCTTGCTGTAAGTCGGTTGCATTTCCGGCGGGACCTGCCGGCGTTGGTTCTTGTACGTCGGTGCATCGCTGCCGGGGTCGGCGTTGTCGGCGATCTCGGCCTCGTCGGGATCGAGCGGCGGAACGCAGTTGCCCGGAATAAGCGGAAGCGCGGCGCCGCCGCTGTTGATCATGACCATCGTGCCGTTGATCTGGACGCCGGCCGCATTGACCGTGACGAAATTGCCGCCGACCTTGATCGTCAATCCCGTGCTTGCCTCGAGGACGATGTTCCGGGCCTTGACGTTGAAATCGCCGGCATCGATCGCATAGTTGCCGCCGACCTTTTCGGACTTTGCTCCGCCGATCTCGTGCGAGACCGACTGGTCGGTCTTGAATGCGATCTTCCCTTCGACATGCCGATGGTAATCGCGCTCGACCTTCTCGATGAGATCACGTTCGATAAGGATATGCTCGTCGCGTTTCACGCGTTCGCGCTTGTCGCGGGTTACGATCAGATGCCGGTCGTTTCCGATCAGCTCTCGCCGGTCGTTTTTGATCCGGATGTCCTGATCCTTTTGCCCGTGGACGAAGATCTGCTCCTCGCCCTTTTTGTCTTCAAATCGAAATTCGTTAAAGCCCTGACCGCCTTTCGAGGAGTTCGACTTGATGGTTGACTTCGTCTTCTCGTCTGGAAGCGTGTACGGCGGCATCGTCAGGGGATTGTAAACACAACCGACGATCAGCGGCCTGTCCGGGTCGCCCTCGAGAAACGTAATCACGACCTCCATTCCGATGCGGGGAATGAACATCGTTCCCCATTTGTTTCCGGCCCAGGTCTGCGCGACGCGGACCCAGCAGGAACTCGACTCGTTGTCTTGGCCGTCTCGGTCCCAAAAGAACTGGACCTTCACCCGTCCGTACTTGTCGGTGAAGATTTCCTCGCCGGAAGGCCCGACGACGATCGCTGTTTGCGTACCGTAGACATACGGTTTTGGAGTCGACCTCGCGGGTCTGAACGGCGGCGCGCCCGAGCCGTAACCGATACAGTTGAATTCGTTGGTGTACGGATCGGTGACAGCCTCGTTCGAAACATACGACGGACTTTGCTGACCGGAATGTTTGACCGTCGTCAGCACATACTGGCGGTTCAGCGCCGAGTTCGGATGATTTGCGAGCGTGAACCGATAGCCGGCAGTGATGGCGCAGCAGTCCGAGTTTCCATAGGCGCCAGTGACACCCGAATCGAGCATTTCGATCCGGTTTTGAAGCGTGCGCTCGCGGTCCGGGAACACTTTGTTCAATTCGCCGCTCTGTTCCCCACCCGAGGGGTCGATACCGTCGTACTTTCTGCCGTAGCCGCCCGGATAATCATACATCTCCAGTTTCTGGCTGTCGCCGAACTGGTGAATGCTCGTTTTCTCCATGTCGAGTCGGCTCGACGGAAGTTGGAAGTTGTGGTCCCAAAGCGTTACCTTGCCGGTTTTGATCCGGTAATCGTTCAGGAACTTGCTGATCGAGCCATAAAAATACTCTTCTTCGCCGATCCGGTGATATTTGATCTGATGCTTTCCAAGACACTCGGCGTTCGATTGTGCCGTATCGGCAATGATCATCTTGTCCTTGCCGCCGGTATGCTCGAAGAAGTAGAACATGCCCTCTTCTTCCATAAGACGCGCCGCGAAATCCCAGTCCGTTTCGCGATACTGGACACAGTAATTGCGCGGTTCGTACTGCCCCTGAAGTTCGATCTTGAACTCGAATCCCGCAAATATCTTGCGGAGAATGTCAGGAACGCTCATCTGCTGGAAGATCTGCGACTGACCTTTTTGCGTGAGCATCCAAACATGCGGCACGATCGTGATGTTGTAAACCGTGAACCGAACGTCGCGCATTCCCTGATCGAATTCGCATACCATTCCGGAGAAATCGCGCGTCACGCCGTCGTTCGACGTCACGGTGATCGTCACGCCCTGACCGAGCAGAGAATGCGGATCGATTACCGTCGGCTCAAACTTGGCTTCCGTCTCTTCGTGGAGAAGTTCAGCCTCGATCCGAAACAGTTTCGACATTCCTTCCTCGGCCGTGAACTTGCTCAGAAGCACATAGTCCTTGCCGAGTGGCGTCGCGATACTGAGTATTCTGTCGTCCTGTGTTGTTTCTGCCATCGTCTTCTCTCGCCAAACGTCGAAAACCTACTCCAGTCCCGGAACCGCTAACTCGGACCAGGGTTTCTCGTCATAGATCTTCTTGACGCGCTTTCCGTAGTTGTTGACCGTCGTGGCGTTGATGTTGTTGTAAAGCGTCGCGATCTTCTCGATCGGGGAGTCCGTCGGGAGATTTTGGATTATGCGACGGAGCATCTCGGCGCCGGCCCTGACATTCTTGAGCGCATCCTGCATGTCCTCGCGCGTCCCGAACGTGTTGCCCCAATACTCGACGTTGATGTTCATCGGCAGGATCGACTTGTTTTTCCCGATCAGGCTAAGAGGTGCGTCGTAATAGCCGTGTGTCGTTTCCATGTACATGATCGCGCGAATCAACCGGGCATCGACCTTCGATTCGAAGGCCGCGATATCGATATATCCCGAATATGTGTCCACCATCGATTGGGAAGAGGCTTCGTACCACGGAGCGTCTCCGCTCGCCGATGAATTTCCCGAAACCATGAAAAGTCCGGGACAGGTCTCACCGTTTTGTATGCATTCCTTTCGCGTGGTTGCCACCAGCACCTCCCAAATACTCAAAAGGGCCAGTCAGACGGGACCTCCCCGATCCGACCGGCCCCTTTTCGATTCAACAATCGTCACTTGATGTCATAAACAAATTTCTCATCTGCCCCGACCGATACGTGAACGCTCTTGATTCCCTCTCCGGTTGCCATCCGCGTCAGAACTTCTCCCGACATTTCCGGCAAAAGCGATCCGGTCAGAATGTTGATGACATTGCGAGCGCCGCTGTCGACGTCGGTGCATCGTCTCGCCACCGTATCGATGACGGAATCGTCGTACGAAAATTGCGCACCGTGGTTGTCCGCGATCCGATTCTTGATCTTCTTCAGCTGCAATTTGATGATCAGCCGCAAAATATCGTCTGAGATCGGGTAAAACGGAACAGTGACCATGCGGCCGAGCAACGCGGGCTTGAAGTGCTTGACCAGTTCCGGCTTGACCGCGTCGACAAGTCCGTCGGGATCGGGTTTCGTGTCCGGATCCGCGCACAGCTTCATAATCGTGTCGGTGCCGACGTTCGACGTCAAAAGAATGATCGTGTTTTTGAAATCGATCTCGCGTCCCTCGCCGTCTTCGAGCACACCCTTGTCGAACACCTGGAAGAAGAGCTCCATCACGTCGGGATGCGCCTTTTCGACCTCGTCGAGAAGTACGACCGCATACGGCTTGCGCCGAACTGCTTCGGTCAAAACACCGCCCTCTCCGTAACCGACGTATCCCGGAGGCGAGCCCTTCAAGCTCGAAACCGTGTGGGCCTCTTGGTACTCGCTCATATTGATTGAGATCAGGTTGCGTTCGCCGCCATACAAAGTGTCTGCCAGTGCGAGCGCCGTTTCGGTCTTTCCGACACCGGATGTCCCGACGAGCAGAAAGACCCCGATCGGGCGTTTCGGATCGGTCAGGCCGGCACGCGATGTCCGGATCCGCTGCGCTATGACTTCAAGCGCGTGGTCCTGACCGAGAACGCGCTCGCCGAGCGTCTGCCGCAGATTAAGAACCGCATTTATCTCGTCGGCAACCATCTTCCCGATCGGGATACCCGTCCAACCGGAGATGATCTCGGCAACCGCCTGGCTGTTTACGACCGGTGCCATCAGCGGATTTTCGCCCTGAAGCGCGGTCAACTCGTCATTTAGTCGTTTGAGTTCGGTTTTCAGGAATTCGACGTCGATCGGCTTCACTTCTTCAGCAGGCGCCTCTTCGACGGCTTGTGCCACCGCGGCGGCGCCGTCGCTCTCAGCCGCGATCTCTGCTGCTGTTCCGTCGGCCGTCGCAGCCGCCTCGGCCAACACGGCGTCAACCGCTGTTGCCGGAGCGACAGTGTCGAGCCGCGACATTTCGAGCTTGATCCGGATATTGCGGATCTTCTCGACGTAATCCTTTTCCTTTTCCCATTGTTCCTTGAGACGGGCGAGCTCAGCCTCTGATTCCGAGCGGCGCGCCGTCAATTCCGCGAGACGTTCCGAATGATCCGTGCCGGTGATCTGTTCACGTTCGAGCGAATCGATCTCCGACGTCAGTTGTTGGATACGCCGCGTCGCGTCCTCAACCGGAGCCGGGGTCGCACCCTGCCCGATCGCGACCTTGGCGCAGGCCGTATCGAGGACCGAGACCGATTTGTCCGGCAACTGTCGGCCGGTTATGTAACGATGCGAGAGTTTAACGCAGTCGATGATCGCTTCGTCGAGGATCCGAACGCCGTGGTGGTCTTCCATGATGCCGGCGATGCCGCGCATCATTGTAACCGCTTTTTCCTCATCGGGTTCCTCGACCCTCACGACCTGGAATCGACGCGCAAGCGCCGCGTCTTTTTCGAAGTACTTTTTGTATTCGGCCCACGTTGTCGCGGCGATCGTTCTTAGTTCGCCGCGGGCCAAGGCCGGTTTGAGAAGGTTCGCGGCGTCGTTCTGGCCAGCCTGGCCGCCGGCGCCGATCATCGTGTGCGCTTCGTCGATAAAAAGAATGATCGGTTTCGGTGATGCCTTGACCTCATCGATCACCGATTTCAGGCGGTTCTCGAATTCACCCTTGACGCCCGCGCCGGCCTGCAGCAGACCGAGATCGAGCGTCCGGACCGCGACATTTTTGAGCGGTTCCGGAACGTCGCCCTGCGAGATGCGGAGTGCGAATCCCTCGACCACCGCAGTCTTTCCGACGCCGGCCTCGCCGGTCAGGATCGGATTGTTCTGCCGCCGGCGGGTCAGAATGTCGATCACCTGCCGGATCTCGAAATCGCGACCGAGGATCGGATCGATCTTGCCCGCCGCCGCCTTGGCGGTCAGGTCTTCGGTGTACTGTTCGAGCGCCTTCGTCTTTCCGGGAACACCCGAAGCGACCGGCGCGCCGCCTGAAACTCCGCCCGTTTCGCCAAGCGCCATTGCCTCGCGCCCCTCGCTCGATTCCGCGGTGATCTCCGCAAGTCTCTGCTCGAGAACTTCGACCGAAACATGGTTGAACTCGCGTGAGATCTCACGTGCGATTCGCGAAGTTCCCTCGTTACCAACAAGGGCGAGAATCAAATGTCCCGACCTGACACGCGACTCACCGAAATCGACGGATGCCACGAGCCAAGCTTCCTGAAACCAGCGCGGGAGACGATCGGAAAGTCCCGGATTTCGTGAATTTCCTGTTTTCAATCGATTCAACGCGGTCTCGACATCTTTTGTAAGACGATCGACGTTGATCTCAAAATGGCGGCATATCCGGTGCAGGTCGGTGTCATCCTGGTCGAGGATCTTGGCCAGAATGTGCTCGATCTCGACATCGTAATTGGTGCGCGACATACAAAGCCCGGCGGCCAGCTCAAGCGCGCCGCGGCAAGTGTCGTTCAAACGGCCCACAAGCGATTTCAAATTTACGTTCATTTCCTCACTCCTTTGCTGATATATCCGTTTTTTCAACTACTGATCTGAAGTACGACCTGATCGTCATCGGCCTTCACCGGCTTCGTTTTCAGAAACGAAGTCCAACCGAGGTACGGTTTGCGCTTTGCGCGCGTTGTCAGGACGGTGCCCGGAACTTCCTTCGCCTTCAGCACGAGCCTGACATCGAAATCAAAATCGGTCCCGTTCATGAACTTGACGATGGCCTTCATCGGTTTGTAGGCCGTGCCGTTCGGCAGGAACCCTTGAAACTGTTTGAATGTTAGCGGACCGAAGACGATCCGAAACTTCGACTGCTGATCCCAAACCCGCGTTCCGAGAATGGCGGTTTGCCCGAGCACGTTGTTCACCGTGCCGAGCCGCGTGATGCTCGCTTTGTCCAGGTCTAACCATTGACCGAAAAATTGGAGAATTTTTGCCGGAACGCCGAAGTAATCGCTGAGAATGTTGCCGAGCGAGACCGCCGAGTGGGGTTTTTGGGCAATCAGTCCCGCGTATGGGAGCAGTGATTCGTCCTCGATGTCCATTCGGCCGCGAAGTCCGGCCGTCCCGAGTCCGACGATATCGAAAAGATACGACGTGAAGTCGTCGTTGCCGCGTTCATATTTGACCGGAAACCTGTATTTCTCCCATGCACGAAAAAAAAGCGAGACGGTCCGGTGCGTGAAGATGTCCAGAAACGACCACATCGCCGTATCGCGGTATCGCGCCCGGTCCATGATCAGTTCGGTGTAATGTATCGGCATCGTGCCGTTGATGCCGACCATTCCCATAAAATTGACGAACATCTCGGTCTTCTCGGATTCCGTGAACTCGTCGAACGATTGCTTTATTTCATGAACTTCGCTGGCCGGAAAGAAGAGTCCGAGGCGGGACCTGAATCGAACGGCCTCCTCATGCGGCAGCGCGTCGCCGCCGACAACCTTGCGCTCGGGGTACAACTTTTCGAGCAACCGGACCGCTTGGAAGAATTCAAAGCGGTACGGCTCGTCGGCAAGTTCCTGATTTAGAGGACGATTCTCCATTTTCGACTTTTGATTTTGGGTTTTGGATTTTTGATTTTGGGCTCACGAATCTCGATCGCTCACACGAACGACAAGTCCAAAATCCAAAATTCAAAATCTAAAATCACAATAGCGCCTGTTCACCGGTGCGCGTCGGGAAGATTTTAACGTCCTCTTCCCGTTGTTCGGTGCGAAGTATCATCTGATTGAATGAGTTCAGCGACGAATAAAGCCCAAGGAATCGTTCAAGGACACACGCGAACAGGAACATCCCGCTGCCCACAAACTGCTCCTCGTCAAACGTCAGCGTGGTTTCCATTCCCCGTACAAAGCCGGCGCCGATGTGTTCGCCGATCCGTCGCACGACCTTTCGGGTGCTGATTCCGGTGATTCCGAGGATCTGCCGCCGCGCGACCGCGGAATCGTCAAAATTGTATAGCTGCAGTATCTCCTGCAGCGCCTCGGGCGTCCCGTTCACATTCTCGACGATCGACAAATAGTTCAAGTTGAAATGCGAGATCAACCGCCACTGGAGCGATCGTCGCCGCGCCGGCCTGATCGTCTCGGTCGGTTTCGTCAAACACCGGGCCTTCGAAAGAAGTCCGCTGCCCTCGACCTCGAAATCTCCTTCGCGCCCGCCGAACGGAAGGCGTGCGGGAAGGTCGCGATTGGTGCAGGTGGTCTTCACGTTCAGAACTTCGACCGCCGGTACCCGCGGATTGAAATTCATGTCCACAAGCGACATGTAGATTTCGGTCCCCTCGTCATCGTCGCGTTGCGAGTCGCGCCGCGCCGCATACCAAAAACTCTTTTCCATCTGCTCGCCGTAGGCGTGGCGCAGCGAATAAAACGGCGAGAACTCACGGGTCGTGTTGGTCTTCGGATCCGAGGTAATGACATCATCGACCGAATAGACCTCTGTCGTCAGCTGCCGGTGCACGTCCGGGATCACGTGGTACTCGTATTTCTGCTGGGAAACATAAAGCGGATCCGCCATTCGCGTGAACAGGTTGATGATCGGCGTGCAGCCGAGCCGAAACGTCTCGGTCGTCACGGGCGCCTTAGGCGGCAAGACATCCTTGAGATTGATGACGAGATCGAAATGACTCGCGAATTTTGAGCCGATCGCTTTGTCGAGGCCGTATATGTCCACAAACAGGAACTTGTATGGAAACGCGAAGTACTCGGACAGCAGACGATAGCCCGGGAACGAGCGCTTCGTGTACGGAAGCAGCGAATCCACTTCGTCGAAGCCGACCTGCCTGATCGCCTCGGCCGCCGGAATGACGACCGGATCCGGAAGGCGAAGCTGAATATTCGACAACGTCTTCAGCGATTTGCTCGAGATCGGAGTATCGCGCGGCTGAAACTCGACCGTCGTCGCGTGGTTCAGCAACAGTTCGTACAGCGGAAAGACGAGCTGCGGATCGCCATTGAGATAAAACCTCAGGAACTCGGGCGGCTCACCGGTCTCGCCGACCCGCATTTCATGGAGATTCGCGTTACCGAAACACCGTATCCCAAGGCGGATCGAAGCTTCCGAAAACCGTCCGCGGCCGTCCTTCGGTGCCGGCGACTCAAGCGAGGCGGATTGAATTTCGAGCGGATAAAGATTGACGTCGTAACCGGTCCGAAACTGACACGGTGTACCGTCGACCGGGCGTGAATTAAGTTTGGATCCGCGGGCGAGCTTTTGAACCGCGGTCAGTTTGTCGTTTGGCGAGCCGAATGAGAACTGCGCGATCGACATCGACGGGATCGGCGCCAGGTAGTGAGGATATACGACATTGATGAAACTTTCGGTGATCTCCGGAAGTTCGTCGTCGAGTTTGAGACCGATCCGCGCGCCGAGGAATGCGAAGGCCTCGATGATCCGTTCGACATGCGGATCCTCGATCTTCTCGTCTTCGAGCTGGAGCCGGGCCGCGATCTTCGGGTATTTACGCGCAAACTCCGCTCCCATCCTTCGCAAGAAGATGAGCTCGCGTTCATAAAATCCGAGGAGTTCGTCACGCATGCTTAATACAAATAGTTATGCTCCCGCAGGTCCATTGTAACCCTAAAATCCGGATTCCATCCAGACAACCTCTTGAATTTCAATGACTTTATCGGATCGAAGTCGAATCTTGGAGAACTTGGAACCAACTCGGAATTCCGCCTCCTCAGGCCGCGTCCTGTTTTCCGTCCGCTTGCCGAATTCCACACGTTCCGCAAATCCGTTCGGGTACAACCTTGTCACGTTGCCATCGGTCCCGACGATTTCCAGGTCTATTCGCAGTTGTGAACCGTCGCGGAGGCGAATCGTTTCCCTTCGGTCATCCGCGGTCCCGGCGACATCCGGTATTCGAAGTCCGATGAATTGGAATCTCGACGTCGCCTCGAGCGGGGGAACGGGATCGATCTCCACCCATTCGGGCCCGACGCCGACCTTGCCCGCGACCGTGCGAAGCGGTGCGTCTTCGGGTCCGGTTTGAACACGACACCCCGGACCGGAAAGGCACGCAAACACAAACACGGTCAATGAGAACAACGCCAGGCGCTTCATCGATCAGGGGTTCAGGACCTTTAGCTCGCCGTTCTGCAGCGCTTTGAAGCACTTGTCGGAAAGCGACGAGTTCGAATCCGGAATGAAATAGTGGAACCCGATATTGAGGCCGACCGAGTTGTTGTGCAAATCCATGTCCTTTTCCTCGGGCGGCTGGCCGGGATTCGATTCGTGCGCGTCAGTAAACGCTTTTGCCCAGTAGTAGCCGATGTCACGGGCCAGAACCGCCGACCAAAAACAGTGACGAAACGCATCTGAACGGTCGTTATGGCCGTTGTAACCGAAACGCGACGTCGTTTCGTTGAAGGCCGTATCCTTGCTCATTTTGACCAGCGGGATCTTGATCGCCGTCAGCGGGTTTGCTCCCATCGAGGCGATCACTGCCTTTTCGGCAGGTGTTAGCCGGCTCCATTGTTCGTATGCCCCCATCGATCCTCCTTCATTTCTCGCGAACCTCGAAATCGCCGCTTCCGAGTTGCAATACCGTATCGAACGCAATCGGCTCGGGCGTCGGTTCGATATTCAGCCTCGCCTCGATCCGAAACCGCAGCGACCGGTCGATCTGATTCACCGGCTCGAGCGATACATGAACGTCAATGAACCGCGGTTCGAACATCCGGATCGCGTTCTCGATCGCCTTTGTCAGTCTTTTTTGTTCGTTCTGGTTTTTCGCACTGATCCCGGTGATATCGGGCAGTCCGTACGTCAGTACCGATTTCTTGATCTCCTGCAGCCGCTCGTCGATCTCGACATGAACGGTGCGAGTGTTCAAAAGCCACTCGAGATCGCGCCGCACGGATATCTTCAGCTCGCGGAGAGATTTCGAACGTGACTTGGGCGCCTCGCGCGAGACGTCGGGTTCGAAGTCGAGCAGCCGGTCAAGGACCGACGGCGTGACCCGAATTTCATTATCGATTCGCGACATGACCCAAAAAAAGATAAATGTACCGTCACCCGCGATCGAGTGACGGTACAGCGTTTTTTGACTTCTTCGAATCGGTCGGACCGGATGGATTCCGGCCTTGACCGTGTTTTGCCAACTAGGCGCCGGTGCCTTCGACCTTCTTGATGTCGTAGCTCGTCGTGTTCGTCAGCGCGACCGTACCATCCGGTTTCTGCTGGAAGTACTCGAACGTAATGTTCGTGAAGTTGAACGAGATCTGCTCCATCGGAAGAATCGTGCTTCCGTTCGAACCGCCCGTCTGGAACGACGAGATCACGATGTCGCCGAACGTTACCTTGGTGTAGGTGTACGGATTGCCGTCACCACCGGTCTTCCGGCAGCTCAGGATTGCCTGCGGGATGTGGTTGCCCTTTGCGCAAGCCAGGAAGAGCTGCGGGGAAGCCTTGCCGTTTTGAACGACGAAGTGGAAATCCTGAAGACTCACTTTGCCGACGCCGAGACCCGTTCCCTGAACAGCCGAACCCGAGTTGGTCGCTCCAAACGACCATGATTCGATCTGCATCTGCTTTTCAAAACCCACCGCATCCGATTCGCCTTCGATCGTATCGATTTTCAAATAGTAATCAGCCTGTGCCATATCTTGCTCCTTTTGCTCCTTTTTAGGTGGATCGCCTCAACGAAGCTTTGCGCGATCCGGTCCTGCCTTTTCTTATCAATGATTCCGAGTCTTACCTCTCGCTTCGTATGTAAGACGCAGCACCGTTATGCTTTTGCCGAAATTCGAGAAAAATTCTCTATCTCGTTGATTTCAGACTACTTAGCAGGCGGCGGAAGTTCGGCAACGAGTCTCAGCGAAACCGAAAGTTCGTCCAGCTGGAAGTGCGGCCGCAGGAACGCGACGGCACGGTAGCAACCGGGCTTGCCAGGAATTTCGGAGACATCCACCCGAGCTTCGCGCAGCGGGTATTTCGCCTTTTGGGCTGCCGGGGCAACGTCGTTCTCGAGAACGTACTTGCTGATCCAGCGGTTCAGGAAGATCTCTGCTTCTTTGCGTGACATGAACGATCCGATCTTGTCGCGCATCATCGACTTCAAATAATGAGCGAAGCGAGAAACAGCGAAGATATACTGAAGCTGCGACGAGAGACGCGCATTTGCGTTGGCGGCGTCCGTGTCGTACTTCTTCGCCTTGTTGGCCGATTGGGTCGCGAAGAACGCGGCATAATCGGTGCCTTTGCAGTGAACGAGCGGGATGAACCCGTTGTCCGAGAACTCCTTCTCACGACGATCCGTGATCGCGACCTCGGTCGGACACTTCATGGCGACTTCGCCCTCGTCCGTTTCGAAGGTATGCGTCGGAAGTCCGTCAACGAGACCGCCGCCTTCGACGCCGCGGATCGCGACGCACCAGCCGTGCATCGAAAAGGCCTCGGTCAGCCGCGTCGCCATGGCGTAAGCGGCGTTCGACCAGAGGTACTTCTTGTGATCCGTGCCGTCGACATCTTCTTCAAAGTTGAACGACTCGGTCGGTTTCGTCGCCGCGCCGTACGGAACGCGTCCGAGGACGTGCGGCAGCGTCAGGCCGACGTAGCGCGAGTCTTCCGAATCGCGGAAACTGCGCCATTTGGCGTACATCGTCGTGTCGAAGATCTTCGAGATATCGCGGACCTCGGTCATCTGCGAGAACTCGTCCCAACCGAACATGTCGGCCGAAGCGGCGCTGATGAACGGTGCATGGGCCGCCGCCGCGACCTGGGACAAGCTTTCGAGCAGTGCCAGATCCTGCGGGTGGTTGCCGAACTCGTAGTCGCCGATGATCGCGCCGTAGGGCGCGCCGCCGAACGTGCCATATTCGTCCTCGTAGATCTTCTTGAAGAGCGCCGACTGATCGAACTCAAGAGCCCGTTCAAAGTCTTTCAGCAACTCCTTCTTGGTCGCGTTCATCACGCGGATCTTCAGTTGCGGCCCCGTCAGGCTGTTCTTGACGAGGTAGTGAAGCCCGCGCCAGGAACCTTCCAGCTTCTGGAAGTCGCTGTGGTGCATGACCTCGTTCAGCTGAGCGGAGATAACCCGGTCGATCTCGGCGATGCGCGCGTTGATCGCGACGTCCATGTTCTTGGACATCGTCAGCTCGCCGCTCATAACCTGATTGACGAATTCGCCGATCATGTCCTTCGCCTGCGCTTTCTGATAGTCGTCGCGGGCAAGCCGGCCCTCGGTCAGGATCTGGTCAAGCAGCGAAACTTCCTGAACCTGTTCCTGAGCTTGAGCTTCTTGTTGTTTTGCTTTGTCTGCCATGACTATTCCTCCTTATCCAGGCCGAGCGCATCGCTCAGCTCTTTCTGCTTGCCTGCGTCGCCGATGATGTCGTTCAACATATTCTCAAGCTTCTCGTTGCCGTCCATCTTCGAACGGAGGTCAGAGAGCTTCTGACGCGCTTCGACGAGCTTTCTAAGCGGCTCGATCTGCTGGACGACATTGTCCGGCTCAAAGTCTTCGATGTTGCTGAACTTGAGTTCGACACCGACCTTGCTGCCGTCTTCCTGCATCTTGTTCTCGACGTTGTACGCGATCCGCGGCTTCATGCCGGCCATCACCTGATTAAAGTTGTCGGGGTCGACCTCAACGAACTTGCGGTTCTTGAGTGGCGGAAGCGGATCCTCGGGCTTTCCGACAAAGTCACCCATCACGCCGATAACAAACGGCAACTCCTTCAGCTCGATCGCTCCGCCAACTTCCACATCGTAGGTGATCTGGACACGCGGGGGGCGAACGCGGTCAATTTTGTGTTGTATGCTCTCTTTACTTGGCATTGTTCCTGCTCCTTTTCGTTTTGGTTTTTCCTAATTTCGTTCTCGTACCTCGCGCTATTGATCCGACGAATCCGGCAAGTTGGTGTTGAATCCAAGCGTTTGACGAAGATTGTAAATTACCGTCTCATCCTTGATGACATCCTGCAGCCACACCTCGAACGGCATGTTTCCCCATTTGACCGCGCGCCCGACGATGTAAGCGATCGGGCTGTGCGGCTCGTTCTTTTTGAACCAGTCGGCGACGTCGTTCAATCGTTTCAGGGCATCCTGCCGGTTTTGAATGGCGCCGGTCGCGACCGCCGGGCCCTTGGCGGCGACGACCGTTCCGTCTTCCGCAACCGTCTCTTCGGTGACTTCGGGTTCGGCGTCGGGCTCTTCAAGACGCTTCTCTTCGAGAATCTTCTTGACGAGCGTATGAACATCGTCGAGCGACTTTTTAAGGTTATTCGTCGCCGGTGCCTGTTTTAGGTCGAACTTCTCTTCGATTACCCGATTGAGCTCATTATACGCCGTCCAGCACTCTCCGATAAGAAAATTTAGCTCTTCGCAAAAAGCGCGTCGGGTTTGCTGCAGTTCCGCACGCCATTTGTTCGCGGTCACGCGGTTTTCGCGTTCGGCCTGGGCACGCAGCTCGTTGTACTTCTGCTGCTCCGCGGTATCGAGCGACTCAAGGTTTTCGGGGATGTCGAAAGTCTTCGAATCTTCGAAATCGACGTAACTGTATCCGTTGTAACCCGTGATCTTCGCCTGCTTGACCGCGAATGCGGCCTGGGCTTCCATCCAGGCGATCGCATTTGCCCGACCCTCCATGTCGCCCTCGTCGACGATCGGGTGGCATGAATCCCAGAACGTCTCAAGAAGACCGACGATCATGCGCAAACAGTCTCGCAGCCCGACTAACCCGTGCTCTTTGGCGAGCGCCTCCGAGAGCCAGGCAGCGATCTGCAAATCCTTCGATTCCTTTTCGATCGCCACCGACCCAAGTTCGATGACCTTCTTGAAGTCGGCCACCTTGAAATCCGTCTGCCACTCGCCCTGGTTGAGAACGTCGTCGGCACGTCGGGCTTCCGAGATCTCGTCGTACAACCCCGAATACCTTAGGTACTCACCCGACGGGCTCTCTTCAGAGATCGGTGTCAGCAACGCGTCGATGTTGATAACTGCCGGTTTTGGTTCGAACTCTGCCATGGTGTGCTCCCTAATTCCTCAGCGTCTGATGAATCGACGATCGCCCAATTTCGGTTCAGGAACGGCCTCGCCGTCACTGCCGGCGCGCGCCGGTCTTTGCCATTGACGGCGACCGTACGGGTCAAGCCCTATTCGCCCGCTGCAAGTTCATTCACAAATTCGATCGACGAGATCTCGACGATCGGGAAGTGCTCAGACCCGGCGGCGAATAGCTTCATTCCCTCTCCGGCGTAGATCTCGTTTCCAAGATCGCGCCAATCGGTGATGCGGCCGAGCCGGACATTCTCGTCATCGGCCTTCCACGATTCGTTGTAAAGTGCCGGAATGAAAACCTCACCGTTCGTACCGTTCGAGGTCTCGAGTTTCGCCTGGGTCCAGAAATTATCGCGGAGCGATTTGCGTTCGAGAAACTCGATTCGCTCGATCTCCTCGAACGGCACCCAAACGTAACTGTCCTTGATGATGACTTCTAGCACCGCCGACGTCAGGTCGTTAAAGTCGCGAAGATCACTGACTTCCTTACCGTTGACCTTACAGGCAAACACCGGACGCTGCTCCTCGACGGTGTCAAGGATCTCGCGCGCCTCCTCGGGCTTTCCTTCCCGGAGACGATTATTCGCGGTCAAGAGTCCGTAAATGTAGTCCGGCGGCGTCTGAAGAAACTCGGGTTTCGATCCCTTCGCAAAATAATCGGCACGTTTTTTCTCGGCTTCGATGCACTGCCGGAAGATCAGCGAGCCAACCATCGCGGTCGTGTCCTGATGACCGATCACATCCAGTTGACGTCCGGCGCGGTCCCAATCACCTGCAAAACACGCAAGTTCGAACAGAAAGATGCGTGCCGAGTAATCGGTCGGGTGTGCCTTGACGAACGCCAGGGCAGCTTCGATCGCGCCATTCAGATTCCCCGATTCAACGAGACTTTTTGCTTCGTTCATTTCTCACCTCAATATGTTCTCCGGCGCCCGCAGCTTGTAGATTTCCCGGTTGAACGGGTCGATGCCCGAAGGAGTGATCTTGGCCTCAACGACCTTTCCGTTCTTCAGCCGGTACGAAACCTTGTACGAGTTGTCCGATTGTTTCTGCATTCCCGCCGCGGCCATAAACCTGAATAGCCCCCATGGTCCGAGGAATTGCTTCTCGTCACCAGAGGTCGTATTCGATTTGGCCGGGGTCGACACTGGATTGACGGGTGCCGGGGAAGAATTTGCCGAAGGCGTTCCGGAGGTCGAAACGGTGCCGGACCCGAGCGCCTTTATTATCACGCCGCTGCCGCCTCCGCTTGTCGCCGGGAAGTCGATCGGAGCCGACGGCTTTTCGTTCGACGAGATCAATACACCGTCGATCGTGATCTCGACGACGGCGTCAGACGGATTCAGAAGTTCGAAGTTGTACGTGAACTTGACGTCATCAGCCTTGCTGAACAGCGACTGCCGCAATGTGAGCGCCTTGTTCAGATAATCCACAAAATCCTGACTGAACGGCGTATTCTGCGGATCCTTAAGTTTCAGCTGGCCCGGAGTTCCGTCGAAATAGCGCTTGAGCTTCTCATCGTAGAACTTCGTCAAGCCCTTGCCCTTCGCGAAGTATTCCCGCAAGTTCGCGAAATCGGCGTTGCTGTCGGATTCTTCGAAAGGATATCCCACCTCTGCCTTGCGCGCGATCGGGACGACCTCGGATTTCCAGAGTTCGGCGATCTGCTTGATCGTATCCGCGCCGAATAGCGCTTTCAGATTGTCGAGCGGCTGTTTCAGCAGATCGGCGATGAACGGCAAATCCTTGTTGAACGCTTTTGTCGAGTTGTTGATCGAAGTTGTCGCGTTCGTCAGATTGAGCTGCTTGTTGCGCTCCTCTTCCGGCATCGCCGTCAACTCGGCGATCCGGTTGTCGTCGACCATCGTGCTGTATTTGCCGGAAACGGTTTCGATCACCGAACCGTATTCGTCGATCGGCGACTTCTTGTCCTTGCTGTCGCTGCGCACATACGTCGTCAACGGCAGAAAGTCCCTGACGACCTGAGAATCCGCACCCGTCGTCGGCATGGTGTCGGAGCTGAAAAAGCTCGTCATCCAGTCCCACCATCCCTGCCCCTGCGGAGCTCCGCCGGCCAGATTGGTGTTCCGCGAGACCTCGATCAATAGAATCTTGAGCGGCGAACTCGCGGAGGAGAGAACCGACAACGCTTCTTTGGCCGCCACACGATCATTCTCCGCCGCATTCTCCTTTTTGAACTGTTTGACTCGGATACTTTTCGTGAATGTCTTCCACTTATCCGAGTAGTCGCGGAAGTACCGGTCGCGGATCTTACCGCCGTCGGCAGTCTGCGCCACCTTGCTGACCTCGGCGACGGCGTCGCACTTCTCTTCGATCACCCAGTCGCAGCCGGCGAGTTCGGTCGAGGAAAGCGCGATCGCCTTTTCCATTTCCTTGAAGCCTTCGACCGTGTACGCGCCCGGCACCGTGTAGTCTCCCGTAACGATCCCTGTGACGCCCCCTTCGCGCTGGAGGATCGCATCGACCGACATGATCTTCTTCGCGTCGATCTCCTTCGAGATCTCGGTCACTTTTCGACGGTAATAACGTTGTTCGGCCGGAAACGCCTTGAGCTTGTTCCTCACCTCCGTGACGAGATTGCCGTTGGCCTGGTATCGCGGGAACCGGTCAACACCCTCGGTACGATCGACTTGCCGCGCGTAGAATTTCAGCTGCTTCTCGGCGTCCGTCTCCAGACTTTCCGGAAGCTTCGACGACGCGAACCAGTAGGTGTTGAGCGTGTTGTAAACGTCAGTCTCGTTCGCTTTGTCGCGGTACTCGTCGGTGAGCATCAGGTACACCTTGAGCAAATCGTAATTTGCCCCTAAAAAGGTCTCTTCCTCGGGCGACAACTGCTTCGAATCCTTTATCGGCGGACTCGCGACGAATTTCTTCATCTCCTCTTCCATCCGGCGCCGTGTCGGATCCATGAAACGCCGGCTGACCGCGGTGTAGTAGATCGGCAGCAGCCGCTCAGTGTAGATCCGATCTCCTGAATAGAGCCCCATCCGCATCTTGATCGGAGCGCCCTCACGGTTATACCGGTCGAGCTGATCCATCAGGAGACGAAGGTTCTCAAGCGCATTGATCTCCGACGTCGACTCGTCAGGGCTCTTCGTCAGCGGATCCCGGTTAACGTCAGCCTTCGCGTTGTTCAGCACCGAAAGCGCGCGCTTGGACGCATCGTCCAGCATTTTCTGGTTGTTGTAGGTCGAGACCCCGGCAATGATCAAAAGCGTCGCGACGATCGCGGCTCCGAGCATTGTCACAAGCCAACCGAAAATCGGCGGCCGCTGCCTCTGCTCCTGAAATGTACGGACGAGGTCTTTGTCGCGAAGCACGACGTCGCGGATCAGGCGTTCGACGAAATAGGTCGTGCCAACCGTCGCCGGTGCGTCGCCGCGACCGGCGGCCGGTGTCGATGTGAAATAGAATCCACGGAAGAACGGATTCTCAGTGAACGGGTTCGGCCGGAACAATGCCGTCACGAACGCGCCCAGTTTGCGTCGGGCCGCACTGAAATGAAGCGGGAAGTTGAAGATGCGAAGTTGGCGAACCGGCGGGAACGGAGCGCTGAGCCTCATGAGGCGGCGCTTCATGATCGAATCGTTGAGCAGCGCAAACTCGTCGTCGAACATCGAGTGCGCGTTCTCGCTCTTTTCTAGCGGTATCGTCGCTCCCCAGACGAGCGTTTCACCCTCCTTCTTCGATGTCGAGAACGAATCCCTGAAACCCTCGATCGAGTCTGCGTGATTGAAGATCAGATAAACCGGGAAACGGACCTTCAGGCGCTGCATCGCCTCATCGAGCCGGGTTCGCATGATCTTCGCCGACTCCTCGAGTTCACGCTCGTCTGCCTCGAGAACGCGATCGGTGTCGGCAAATAGCAACATCCCGTCGAGCGGTCTGTTCGGACGGGTTTTGCGGATGGTCTCCAGCAGCGACGCCCATTCGTCCGTATCGCCGCCCTCGGTTTGGAAACGGCCGGCGGTGTCGATGAAAACGGCGTCGGTTGTTACCCGCCAGTCGACGTTCTGAGTCGGCTTGATGATCTTCATCTCCGACTGACGTTGACTCGGGAGCGCTTGAAAATTGAGATTGGAGCCAACGACGACCGAGGATTTTCCCGATTTCGGAACGCCGGCGACGATGTACCACGGCAACGAGTAAAGCGCGTCGGCTCCGTCGCCAAGGTTCGACGAGCGGAGAAATTTGACCACTTCTTCCGCGCCCTGCAGGTTCTCGCCCGATGGCTTGGCCGCCGCCACAGGCGCCGGTTGCTCGGCTGCCGGAGCGCTCTCCTTCGCCTCTTTTTTCTCTTCCGCCTCCTTCTTCGCTTTTTCTTCCTTCTTCTTGGAACGACGGCTAACGACGTAGCCGGTGAGAAGCGTGAACGGAAGCGTCAACAGCAGAACGATGATCACCATGATCCGCGTGTTGACCGGAAGTCCCAACTTTTGCCCTCCGAACCAGGTCAGGAAGCCGACGATTCCGTAGAATGACATCAGGCCACCGATGCCGAAGGCGAACTTAAGTTGTTGGACGTGCCACGAACTCATAAATTACGGGCCGAAACGCGGCGTTCCTGGCGCGCGCCGGCGCCATCGAGCCGATCAGATAAACACAATCAGAACGGAAGCTTTTTGATCGCTTCACTCAAGAAAAACGACGTCATCACAAACATGATCAAGTAAACGATGAACGCGAATCCGAGACCGCCGAAGGCCGTGACTTTTGCCCAGGTGGGCATCTTCTTCGGTTTCGGCGGTTCCGGCTGATCGTCCGCCAGCCAATGCGGCGACAATTCAACCGGACGGATCTTCCCTGCTTTCACTAACGCGTTCGCCGTCTGCTGCATGATCGAAAGCAGCCTGTCCTTCTCATAAACGGCGTAGCGGCCCTTGAAACCAAGGAGCATACAGACGTAATAAACCTCGACCGCGTCCGCTGTAACGTCGATCTGTTTCAGCATCGCCGCCAGCTTCTCGAAATACTTGTTGCCGGCGAGTTGTTCTCCGAAATACTCGAGCTGCAGCGGGTACTTTTCCCACTCTTCCTTGAGATGGAAATTGTTGGTCAGGACGGTTTCATCAACGAACGACGCGAGCGCGAACTTCGCGACCTGGATGATCTTGCTGCTGAACCTGTAACGCTCGGCACGCCGCTCGAAATCCTCAAGCAACGACGCGATCTTCGGGCGCAAATCCATCGACGGTTGGACGATCCCCGCCTTCAGCCTTAGGATCAGGTCGAAAACCGGCCCGGCAAACGCCACCAGATCATTCTTGTTGCTTGGTTCAGACATCACATTTTGGATTTGGGATTTGGGATGTCGGATTTGGGAACAAAATCGCCAATCCGCATTCCCAATTCCCAAATGTCATCATGGTTTCACGGCGTACATCTCAAGCAGCTCGTCCGGGATCTCATCCGGAACATAAACCGCGATCACCTTCGAACCCTTGATCCCGTCCCAATACGGACCGATCGTGTCGAGCATGAAATAACGGAAACCGACGCGTGTCGGGATCGGGGCCGGCGGCGGGCTCGCATGTGTCAGCACGACGCCCGGCAGCGCCGATCCGATGATCGTGTCGATCACGTCCCGGGAACCTATCTTGACGACACGCGGCACGCCCTCGATCAGCTTTGACTCTGGCATTTGGGCGCGAACGGCAAGGTAGAATCCAGCTTCCTTGAGCAGACGTTCGTCCTCGACCCGGCCGACGTAAAGAGTGTCGCGCGTCTTTTCGAGCGGGATCGGGACGCAACGGCTCGGAATTACCGTTTCGAGCAATTCTTTCAGCTGCGTCGAAAGATTGAAGAACGTAAAATGCAGGTCGTCGTGATCGTACTTGACGATGTCGCGCGGATATAGCTCCGTCGAGAATGTCATCAGCTTCCCGACAAGTTCCGCCATTTCAAGATAAAGCGGCTCCGGATGAAGCATCGGCGACCTGAAAAAATGCGCCATTGTGGGAATCGCCGAGTTGATCGTGTGCAGGAGCCAGAAGACCGCGACCTCTGACGTCGTGAAATCGGCGAGCGAAGCGTTCCGCTGGCGTCGCTGTTCTCCGAGCGATCCGCTTTTTGTGTTCAGAATCTCGACCAGCTGACGCAACATGCTGACAAGCCACGCCGACGACGACGTTTTGAGCGTAGCCGGAATGTAATCTTCGTTGATCTGGAGCTGCCCGGTCGGGGTTCGTTTGAGTTCGGCGATCTTCATCGAAGTGAATCCGTCGCGAACTTCGTCGTCGAAAATGATCCGGAGATTGCTTCTGGCGTAGGCGAGCGTCTGCTCGTTCGTCCCGGTCGTTTCGTCCTTGACGGCGAGACCTTCCTGAAGAAACCGGACGTTTGACGTCGGTTTCGCGCCGTTGGCCTGAAAGTTCGCCTCGCCGGTCTTCCGCGCGGGGATCGCGATATGTACGCCCAGTTTCTCGGCCTCGGGGTGGAAGTGATTGCCGACGGGGCGAAGGTCCGGGACCGCCTCGGCGTCCGGAACGTTGACCATCAGCCCGTCAGGCAAAACGGCATGACAGTTGATGATCTGAAAATTCCCGTTGGCAATCGCCTCGCGATTGATCTGAAGATCGAGGATCCCGTATTCGTACGGCATCATCGAACGCACTCGTGAATTGAGCAACTCTTCGTGATAGTTGTCCCACTGCTGGAAGTGATGGGGAGTCATCAGCATCCCCTCGTTCCAGACGATCTTACGGTACTTGCTCATATGCCGCTGTGAACATCATGGTAAATCTAATGTCAAAATTAGTAAACACTAGATACCAAACTTCTTAAACAATCTCTACGGGAGTTTCGGCGGGATTGGAACGGTCTTGTTCGTAAGTATCCTGAAGAAATCCGCCATCCATTCTTCGCCGCTTTTCTCGTGGAAACGATCTGGATTCTTTTCAACCCATCTTAACGCTAAAACGAGTGGAATGAAATCGGCGCCGACGACTCTGTTCGTCTGCCCGAGATGGCGCAGCGGAGTTGACGGCTTGACGGGGATTTCAATCCGCCGAATTTTTTCCGGACTTAGCTCCGCGCAATGTTCAGCCGGTGAGGTCACAAGGTACTCGCGACACGAAACCGGGCGCTCCTGATGGATCGAGCACGACTCGTCCTCAAGGAACGGACACGGTATGTTCAATTTGAAATACTCCCGAACGATCCGCTCCCGGTCGTCGGGCTTCAACCCTTCCCATTCCGACATACGCTCGAAAATGTCTGTCTCGGCCAATTCCGCCAAAGCCCGGTCGAACCGTTCATAAACCTCGCTACGTTGAGGTTCCGGCATCGCCGCGACGACTTCAGCGAGCCGGTGTGTCTCGATCTCGGCGACCGGAACCATCTGACGGCAGCATGCTCCGCAACCGGCACGACAACTTACATTTTGCCCCCGAGCTTGGGCCGCCGACGCCCCCATTTCGACGAACGAATCGGTCATTCGCTGAAAAATCGGAAGCATCCTTTGCGGTTTGACCGGAGTCGCCGGAACCGTCATCTGCAGTTCGAGCGGTTGTCCATTTACGGTCAACGTGACGTTTCCGGTGATCCACTCGGTGATTTCTTTCACTACTGCTCTTAAAAAGTTACGGGCTCAGAGTTGACGCCGAAATCGGACGGATTTTGCATAATCGATCCGATCGCGAGAAAAGTCAGGGCAAATTGGTACGATTCTTCCGAGATCTTGTTGTTTTTTCGCAAGAACCAGATCGTCCGTATCTCCCTCGGATCGGCGCCGCCGATCTTCGATCGCGGAATGCCCTCGAGGATCGATTGCAGGGACGGACCGCCTCCTCCTCCGGTCCCTTTGCGTTCGCGACGAAGGTAATCGGCCATGATCAGAAGGCAGTCGTCGGATAGACTATTGCCGAGCGAAATTCGCAGATCGCCAAGATAAGGCAGCATCGACTTTGCCGTCGCGACCGGATCGCCGGTCCGGTTACCGATCTTCGTCAGCGCCGCGGCGGCGAGAAACTGGGCCTTCAGGCCTTGCGACGATGCCATTGACTCAAACTGCGAGGCGTTAGCCTTGACGGCCTTGAGGTTAGCGCCGAGCGCGGACGATCCTCTGAGCGGACTCAGTTTGCCCTTCACGATCTGAACCTGCGCCGTTGCCAAGAAGGCGTTCGGATCGCTCAGTGCGATCTTCCTGAGAAACTTCGCCGAGTTCTCTTCGATCTTGCGGTCCTCGTCATTGACGGGCGTGACGGCCGGAGTCACGGACGAATCGGGATCGGCGGTCGCGCTGGCGGTGGGCGAAACCGACGGACTCGAATCGGGGCTCTTCTCAGGCGTCTCGGAGTCAATGATCGGCGTCGGGAAGGGCGTCTCCGAAACCTGGGAAATGTCCGGCCCGGACGTTCCGAAAAAATAAACGCCGCCGCCGCAGATCAAAACGAACAGAACCAGCAACGGGCCAACGATGAAGACGACGGTCGGGATCGATGACGAGTCCGCCCCGACCGTGGTTTGCGGTGCGGCCGTGCGCCGCGGACGCCTCGACTCGACCTGCTCGGCTATCATCTCGACCGAAATGACAAACCCGCCGCCAAGAACGAGCCGGTCTCCGTTCTTGAGCGATTCAGGCTCAGTGAGCGGCGATCCGTTCAGTTCCGAACCGTTGCTTGAGCCGCAATCCGACACCACGAAAACTTCGCCGAAACGATCGATTTTGAGATGCGTCCGCGAAAGCCGCGAATCGGCGATCGTCAGATCATTGCCCGGTTGCCGGCCGATCGAATACGGACTTTTCCCCACCGACTCGCGCCGGTCGTGTCCCGACTCGTCCTTGAAGTTCAGCCAAAGTTCGGTCATTGCGTGTAGGTCGAAAGCGGCCTGATAGGCGCTCCGAAATCCTGCGGATTCTCGCCGATGATCGCGGTGGCGAAGAACTTCGGGACGTATTTGATGTTCTCGCCTTTGAACTGCTGGCCGGACTTGCCTTCGAGCAATTCCGTATTGGCCATGATGGTCCAAAAACTCCGATCCTGACCAACCGCGTTGGACAACACTTGGTCAAGATTCCGGCTCAGGTTTCCCTGACCGCTGTTAAAGCTCGCGATCGCCAGCAAGATGCTGTCGGGCGCCGTCCCGTATCGCGTGATCAGCACCTTCAGATAATCCGCGCCGGCATTTGCCGCCTTTTCAGGAACGCATCTGTTGTCGGGATTGTTCTCGGGATCGTAATCTCTCCAAGTCGAGGCGAGAAACTGGAACATTCCCTTGGCGCCGGTGGGACTCGTGAGGCACGAACAGTGTTCGCTTTCGATCATCGCGACGTATATTCCGATCTGAGGCTCAAGGCCTTTCGCCCTGAAACTGCGGATAACGAACGGACTGGTTTTCGTCGCACGCTGGAGCACGCTCGTGAAATCGCTGCGAGTCCAACTTCCCTGATTGCAGTTGTCGTTCTTACTCTGGGACAAACGCCGCACGTACTCGTTCAGGTCGCGCTTGATCCTCGCGACCGCCGCGGGCGGGATCGGTTCGGCCTTCTGGTTGCCGATGATCTGCGCGATCTTCTCAGCCTTTACCGCGATGTAACGATCCTTGTCCGCCTCGGACATGTCCTGATAGCGGCCCTTCGGCAACTCCACCGTCGTGCCGTTCGTTCTCGTCTCGACGATCGTGTTCCCGATCGGATCTTCAGGGCTGCCGGCCGGCGTCGTGGTTGACGAACTCTCGGGCGTCGCCGATTTCGACCCGTTCTTGTTCCCCTTGTCAGGCGTCGGGGTCGGGTCCTCGTCTTCAAGATCCTGCGTGATTTCGGCGGGTTTGTCCGGCCAATAGCGAATTCCGATGACGGTAGCGGAGACGCCGATCACTAGAAGTCCGAACGCGAGCGCCCCAAGGACGATCAGCATCGGAAATCCGCTCGATTCGACCGACTCGGCGGGTCTCGCCGACACCGCAGCCGTTTTTGGCGCGGCCGGCGCAGGCGCTGCTTCATCACTATCGAGCCGGACCGTCAGCTTCGTATGATTGCCGATCTCGATCCGGTCGGCCTCGCCGAGGGGAGTTCCCGATGAACCGACCCGAACGCCATTGACCAGGCTGCCGTTCGTCGAATTCTCATCGACGACCCACAAACGGCCGTTTTCGAAATACACGCTCGCGTGGATGCGCGAAAGGCCCGAATCGTCGATCCGTTCATTCGCGTCGGTGCCGCGCCCAAACGTCGTCCGTCCCTCACCAAGACGAATCTCGCGGGTCCCTGATTCACCTTGGCAAATAAGTATCGCTCGGGCCATAGGTCAGTTCTGCAAAGGGTAAAGCTCTGAGATCGGACGGTCGTTCTTGAGTTTGAACCGCTGCGGATTCTCGGCCACGATCGCGGCGGCAAAGAACCGAGCGACTCGATCTTTCATGCCGGCGTCACTCAGCACTTTCCAAAAATCGGACCGATCGGGAGGCAGCGTCGTCTTGAACACGTTGGCTTCACCGGGCGTCTTGCCGAACGCGGCGACCGCATAAACGATGTCGCCGTCGAAGGCGTCAACGAGGTCCTTCATATAGAACGCGGCGACCCTCGAAGCGCATTCCTGATTCGGATCCGTCAAACTGAAAACCGGACAGACGACATTGTAGGCATTGGCATTCACGAAATCGGCGGACATCTGCCAAAGCCCCGCATCAACACCTTGTTGAGTCACCTGAAACTTGCTCCGGCTCATCGCGAGAACGTATCCAAGTGACGGGTCGAGGGTTTTCTCGCGAACAAACGACTGGTTAATGACATCGCGGTACTGAGACGCCCTCGCGTAGTAACCGTCGACGGTGAATTCGGGAACGCTCTTCCGAACCTCCTGCAGAAACTCGGGATTCGAAAGATTGTAACGTGCCGAGGCGCCGGTGAACTTCTTGACAATATTTGCGGTCATCGTTCGTGTCTCGACGAGCGAGGTCTGTCCGCCCTGCTGTTGTTTGGGCGTCGGCGTCGCGGTCGTTTCGACGATCTCTTCCGGAGTCGGTGTCGCGATCTCGCGGGTCTCGAACTGCAAATTGACGGCTACGTCCTGCGGAATTCGGTTTCCCTCGACGTCTTCGAGCGCGACCTGCAGCGGGTAGAGCCGGCCGTCGGAAAGATCGGCAAACTTGTCGGGATCGAGCGTGGCCGTGTACGGCGCTTCGCTGAACGACGCGATCTCCTGCCCGTTGAGCGTAACGACCACCCGGCTGACGCATGTCGAATCGCTGACGTTGACGCGGATCTCGGTCTGATCGGAGATCACATCACCGTTTCGCGGACTGGCGATCCGCGCGGTCGCGTTGCAGCCCGACGAGCTCCCGCCGGACAAGGCGACGTAGCCGGCGACGGCTGCGGCGACGACCGCAATTCCGAGCACGCCGCCCGTGAGTCCGAGCATCGCGGTCGAACGACGCGCTTTTTTTTCGGACTCCGCGACGGCCGGAGATTTTTCAGTAGCCTCCTCTTCCGGAACTTCCTCTTCAAAGAACTGGACGATGACCGAGTTTCCGAGCGTGACGTAATCGCCGTCGTTCAGTTCGGCGTCGCCGTCGACACGTTGGCCATTGAGGGTCGTTCCGTTGCTGCTGCCAAGATCGAGCAGATGGAAGGCGCCGTCACGGTATTCGATCAGCGCGTGATTGCGGGAGATGTTCGAGTTTCCCGCAAACGAAAATGTATTGTCGCCCGTGCGGCCGAAGGTCACCGCCTCCTCGCTGATCGCGACTTCCTTTTCGTCGATTTTTATCCGCGCACTCGCCATTCTTCAGACACATCGGGAATCCGGGCATAGACCGAATTCCCGAAACAAAACGTCTCTTAATGCTTCATCTTACCGAGTACGAACGTCTCGATGATCTCTTCGTTGTCCTTCGGATTGATATTGACGATCCGGACGGCATACGGCGTGTCGCCCTGCTGTGAAATAAGGTCCTGACCGGAGTCGTCGATCAGCCCGACAAGCGTCTTCGCTTCAAGTTTGCCGGCACTCATCAGGTTCGCGAGACTGACGCGCGTGTTCTTGACGTCATTGGGCAGATCAACCAGCGAATCACGCGTAAAAATCAACGTGAAATACTCTTGCGGAGCGTCATCGAACGAAGCGAGCCGCAATGCGCAGTCGCGCGGCTCGGGCACATAGTCCGCCGGGCACCCGCGCGGTAACACATACTCGGTGTTGGCCGCTACGTAATTGCTGCCGTTATTGACAAGGGTCGTCGGGAATATGATCTCGCCGTCCGAATCGGGCGACATCTGCCGCACGATATAGAGATAGCCCCGTTGGTTCGTCTTGATCGAAAGACGGAGACGATCGCCGGGAGTGAACGCCGCGAGCGGATTCGTTTCGATCTCTTTTCCCTCGCCGTTTACCGTCAAGAGCCGGAGTTGGGCCGCCAACAGCGGAACGACGATCCGCCGAACCGTCCGTTTCTTTGAATAATTTGAGCGGCTTTTCTTCTCGACGCGGGTGATCGTAACCTTACGGCGGATATCGACCTTCTTCGAGACCGGCTTTGCCTTCGGACGGATCACTGTCTTCGCCTTCTGTTTGTTTGCGGAATAATCGTCGATTTGGGCCGGCGCGAACGGCGCGGCCAGAAACGCGGCAACGAACAGCCCCGTCGCCAAAACAAGCGATCTTCGGGCATGAGCCGCGCGGTTCAATTGTGTCGTATCGGTATTCATCATACGCCTGTTGACGCTCGGCGGCGCGGAAATTGCCGTCCGGGCGTTGCTAAAGTTACTTGTTAAGCTTGTCTCCAAGCCGCGGATCGTTTGCTGAGATCGCGCAACGGAATCCGATGTAGCTCGGCTGATCGTGTGTCGGCTGAAAATCCGGAGGGATGTAAGAGCGCTTCGTGGTCTTCAGATTTTCACTCGATCTTGATCCAAAATGCCCGCCGCGAACAACGCGGTTCGTTTCGCCGAAATTGGGATTGGATCCCGACGCGTTCGGATAGGCCTTGAAGTAATTGTCGACCCATTCACCGACGTTTCCCGCCATGTCGAGTGCGCCGTACGGGCTCGCGCCTCCCGGAAAACTGCCGACGTCGGAGGGCGACGAGAGATCGTACGCGGCGTTCCCTTTATCGAACGAATTACCCCACGGGAAATCGAACTTGACGCGCTTCGATGCGTCCCAGGAGGCCGCCTTCTCCCATTCCGCCTCGGTCGGAAGACGTTTTCCCGCCCATTCGGCATAGGCCCGGGCGTCATTGAACGAAACGCCGATCACGGGCGCGTTCGGCCGCGCCGTGAAATACTCGCGATCCCAATCCTGGCTCGCCGGATATGGGCGACCGGTAGCATCGCAGAATTCCTTGAACTGGGCGTTCGAAACCTCGTACTTATCGATGTAGAAAGCGGCAACGTTTTCACTGTGCGCCGGCCTCGATTCGTCGGGGCCGTTGTCGCTGCCGAACATAAAATCACCGGCGTCGACGAGAACCATCGGGCCTTTCACGTCGATCGACTGCGGGAGCGCCGCAACGCTGGGCATTGCAACGGGCTTGGTTTCGCTCGACGTCGAATCCGGCGTCGGCGCCGAAGTGTTGGATGCCGATCGAATCTCCGAGTTCTGATTGAAATAAACCAGATAGGCTCCGACCAGACCGACTGCGAACACCGCGAGAATTGCGAAGACCCCGACCAATATCAAGACCAACTTGCCGTTGCCGCTCTTTTTGGCGACCGGCGCTTCTTGCGGCGCGGCATCGGCGACGACCGGATCGGAGCCGGGCGGCGTTCCGTATCCCTCGCTGAAATCGTCGTCCCCGAGGTCCGATCGGCGATCGAAACGCGGCGTTTCCCCGGCTGAGATCCTGAACACCGGTTCGGGCATTCGCCAATTGTCTTTATTCTCCTCCGAGGTATTCCGGGTCCCGGTCGATCCCCAGTCATCAGCCGGAAGATCCGAGTCGAACCTGATGTTCGGCGTCGTTTTGTCGAAGTCCCCCGGAGCCGGAGCCGGATTGGCGGGCGTTTCCCAATCGGCGGCAGCCGGAGCCGCCGGCAACGGGTCCCCGTTCTCGATCGCCTCTCGCGTTTCGTCGTCGAGCCGCTGATGCGGCATCGTCATTCCCCAATCGTCCTTGTTATCTTCGCTCATATCCACTTCCTGTGCCGCCCGCGAGCCGTCGACCACGGATCGCGGGCGGAATTCATCTCGGGAGATCCAAGACGTCCGAACGTGTAATGATTCCGGTGATCCGTCCGAAACTTTCGATCAGCACCGCCGGCGATTTCTGCAGCTTTCGCTTGATCTCTCCCGCGCCGGTATCGACATCGACGGTCGGGAATCCCTTGTCCATGACGTCGCCGACGCGCGCCTCAAGCAAATCCCTGTTTTGGACGAGCTTCTGCAGAATCTGGCTCTCACGCAGACTCCCGACCGAAGCTCCGTTCTCGATCACCGGGATCTGGGTCACGCCGGCGGCGCCCATGATATCGAGCGCCGAAACGACCGTCTCTTCCGGCGAGACCGAGATCAGTTCCTCCGGAGCGCCGGAATTCTTCGTCTCGACGATCAGCCCGGCGGTGATCTTCTGCGGTTCGAGAAGGAGTTTTTCCTTCATCCATTCGTCGGAATGGTGTTTCGTCAGGTAGTGCTCTCCGGTATCGCAGACGATAAAAACGACGACCGCGTTCTCGTCAAGGTCTTTCGCTGCGCGCAACGCGCCGGCGAAGATCGTTCCGGCAGAACCTCCGCAGAAAATGCCTTCCTGCCGGCCGAGCTGCCGCGACATCTCAAACGACTCGCGGTCGGTAATGTTGATGATCTCGTCAATGATCCTCACATCCGCGTTGCCGACGGGAATGTTCTGGCCGATTCCCTCGACGAGATATGGCGTCGCCTCGGGAACCTGTCCAGTTTCCTTGTATGTCTTGAAGATCGAACCGTACGGGTCGGCGCCGATTACCTTGATATTCGGATTCATTTCCTTGAGGTAACGTGCCGTTCCGGTGATCGTACCGCCGGTACCGATCGACGCCACGAAATGCGTGATCTTGCCCTCGGTATCGCGCCAGATCTCCGGACCGGTCGTGCGATAGTGCGCCAACGGATTCGCCGGGTGATTGTACTGATCGGGGTAGAAGGAATTAGGAGTCTCTTCGGCGATCCGTTTCGCGGTCGCGACGTAATGATCCGGCGAACCGTATTTGGCTGCCGCAGAACAGATCACGATATCGGCGCCGAGTGCCTTGAGGTAGCGGCGCTTTTCAACCGAAACCTTGTCGGTCATGACGAAAATGCACCGATACCCCCGTACCGCCGCCACGAGCGCCATTCCGATTCCCGTGTTCCCGGAAGTCGCTTCGATCAATGTTCCGCCTTTCCTGAGGATTCCCTTCGACTCGGCGTCGTCGATCATCGAGACACCGATCCGGTCCTTGACCGAGTATCCCGGATTGAGCGACTCCATCTTGGCGTAGATCTGGGCCTTTATCCCGTGCTGCCTTGTGATGTTGTTGATTCGCACCAACGGCGTGTTGCCGATGATGCCCAATACGTCGTCGTAAACTTTCATCTTAAATTTGGATTGTCCAAGATTGTGGCTATATCAGGATAATTTTAGCCTTACTTCATCGCTCAGCAAAATTGGGTACCCGAAAATCGGAATCGTCAGCGAGGCCGATCCGATCCCGCTTGCCGCCGCTTTAGAAGCGCTGCCGGATCGTTCGTGATCACAGCAAAGAGCCCGAGTTCAGACGAACGCTTTACCCATCGCGGATTGTCCGCCGTCCAGATCGTCACCGGAAGTCCCCGTTTTTCAGCCTTTTCGACGAGCTTTCGCGTCGCCAGGGAGTAATGGATCGAGATCATGTCCGCCCCGAGGTCGCCGGCGACTGCGACGAGGCGCTTTTCCTTGCGGAGGATCGTCATTATCTTCGGCGCAAACAACGCCGCGGTCCGTACGTCGGAGCGAAGCTTTTTGAAAAGCGGGATCGCGTCAAGCTGAAAGCTCTTGACGATCACCTGCGGCTTGAGGGGAGAATCGCGAAGGATCTCGGCAACCGCTTCCGTCAGCCGGACCACTTCGGATTCGCGCGCCTTCAACTCGACGTAAATCAATCCCCGGAAATCTGATAGGAGTTCGAGGGTCCGGCGCAGCGTCGGAACTGTTTCTTTCGCAAACGACGGATCGGCGAGACGCGGAAAGCGTTCGTTGAACCACGATCCGACGTCCGTGCGTCCAAGCTCGCCGGCCGTCAGTTTCGCGACCTGCCCGGTGACGCCTCCAACCCGCGTCAACGTCGGATCGTGAAAAACGACGACATCATCCTTCGCAAGTCGGACGTCGAATTCAATCCCCTCAGCGCCGTCGGCGATCGCCCGCCGGAAGGCCGCCAGCGTATTCTCGGGCGCCAAGGCCGATGAGCCGCGGTGAGCTACGATCAAAGGATCCCGGGGGTGTTTCTTCATGGATTCAGATCTTTTCGAGGAGAAAGACTCTTTTCGACCAGCTTATCGGCTCGGTGAAGGGGAATTCATGACTTCCAACGATTTTGAAATACCTTTGAGCGGTGTTTCGAACCTCACTGAGCGGATGTGTCTTGAACTTGTACAGAATTTCGAGCATTGATCCGACCAACGACGGTTTCACGGGGATGAATACTAGCTTCGCGCCGTGTTTGAGGACGCGGGCCATCTCGGCAAGACCGGCATCGAGCGGGACATACTCGAGTACCCCGCAGGAAAGGACCAAATCGAACGAGTTGTCGGAAAAAGGCAGCGAGAGGACGTTTCCCTGAACCGGCGAAATGTTCCGCGCATTGGTCTTTTTGTCTTTCTTGAACTGATCGCGGGCGACTTTGAGCGAATTGCGGGACAGATCGAGCGCGATCATCTTTCGCGGCTTGAATCCGGCGCTTTGGAATCCGAGTGCGACGATTCCGGTGCCGCTCCCGGCGTCAAGTACCAGCGAATTCTCGTCGATACCGAGGTTGAGCGAACGCAGGTATTTCGCAACCGAACGACGGTAGCCATTGAGTTTGAGGGCGAAATTATGGACGTCCGCTATGCGGTCGTAGAAGTTCTCGGTCCTTGATTTCTTGACTCGTTGCATAGGAATGGATCGGCCTATTTTTCGGCCAGCAACCTCCGCAGCGTCCGTTCGAGCTCCTCTTCTTTTCCGGTCCCGGTTTCGAGGTATCGGATGGTTCCTTTGCGGTCAATAAGGACGACCGTCGGCAGCGCGAGCGCGTCGTAGTTCACCTGATTCGTCATGTCGCGGCTAACGACGACCTCATAGTTCATTTCCTGTTGGGCGCGAAATTCGCGGAGGTACTCGATCTCTTCAGGTTCTTCCAGCTTCGAACCGTTGGCCTGGCCATAAAACCTGGTCAATCCGAGGACGACCAAACCGTCCTTCTGAAGTTCGCTCTGCCACTTGCTGAGCAACGGGAACGTTTTGTAGCATGGCCCGCACCACGTCGCCCAAAAATCGATGAGGATGACCTTGCCGCGAAGATCAGCGAGCGGTTTCGCATCCGCGGTCAGCCATTGCGCGACGCTCTCCAGAGCGGGCGCGGGTTCGCCGAGCAGCAGATATTGCTTTTCGCGCTTTTTGAGCCGGCGGAGAATATCATCGCGCCACGCCTTCGAAGGGAAATCCGTTTGCGATTCGATCAGCGCCTTTTGGTAATAGGTCAGCGCCTGTTCCTTGCGTCCGGTCTCGGTCAGGAGCGCGACCATCTTATCGACCGACCAATAGTAGATCGTCGTCGATTCGACGAATGCCGCGGTCTTGCGCAATTCCCAGAGTGCCTTTTCTGCCTTCGCGGTCTCGCCGGCGTCGCGGTGAATATCGTAAACGAGCGAGCCGAAATCGTGAAGGTCCTGCAGCGCGAGTGCTCTCGATGAGAATTTCTGAAAGTTTGCCTTCGAGAGACGGTACGCGTCCTCGGCATGCACCAGCGCCTGCGGCCATTTCGCCTCGGCTCGGTAAGCCTGCGCCAACGCCGACTCCATCTTGATCCGTTGATTGAGCTCGATCGGATCGGTCACGAGATAGGCGGCGAGGATCTTTTCCGCTTCGTCGAACGCGCGTCGCCGGGCGTCGATGATGACGATGACGTGCCGCGCAGACTGAAGCCGGTCGGCTGGCGGTTCACGGCTCACGGTGAACTTGCGGAGCGCGGTCGCGGCACCGTCTTCATTTCCGGCGAGCCAGTGCAGCATTCCGAGAAAGTACTGGTCACCGTCCGCGATCGATTGCCGGGCCGCCAGAATCGCCGCGTTCTTCGCCGCCACGATCTTCTGTTCCCGAATCGTGTCCCGGTGTAGCTTCTCGCTGTACGGGATCTTGCTCTTCTCGTATTCGAGAAACTTCGTGCGCTGGTACGTGTCGGCTTCCTTGAAGAGCTGTTCGGCCGACGGCCCGTCGGCATCCGCCTTGCCGGCGACGGGCGCGACCCGCCCAGACTGCGCCAGCGCCAGTGCCGCTAGGAAAAGAATTGAGACGATCACACGCACGAAAATAGAATTAAGCGAACAACGGAAAAATCGCAAACAAAAAAAACGGGTAAGCGTCAGCCGCTGAGGCTGGTCCGATCGACCCCAAATGATCTGATCAGGGACGAAACGCGGTTCCCGACAACGATATCAGCGACCGCGTCGGCAGTGATCGGCGCCAGAAGTATCCCGTTCCGGTAATGTCCGGACGCGACGATCAGATTTTCCACATGTGGAAAACCTCCGATGACCGGCAACGCATCCGCCGCCTTCGGACGCAGCCCCGAGATTTCTTCCGCGATCTTCAATCCGGAGATCGACGGCGCGATCTCGAACGCGTTTCGGCGGACATATTCGATGCCGGCCGGCGTCATTAGGTTTTCAAAGCCAACATCCTCGACCGTCGCTCCGGCCAGGATCCTGCCATCGGCCCGCGGAATCAGATAGCCGCGAGGACTGTAGATCACGTGGCTGAAAAATCGTTTGGCGGTTTGAAATCCGACGATCTGCCCCCTGATCGGCCGTATTTCGGGAACGCGGACCGGATCTGCTTCAATCATCGAGGTCCATGCGCCGGCGGCAATGATCGTCTGTTGCGCGAAGACCTTTCCGGAGGAGGTCTCGGCCGCGATGACGCGTCCGTTCTTTACTATCAGTCGGCGGCACTCGGTTCCTTCTATCAGTTCGATTCCGTTCAACGCCACGAACTTCAATAACGCCGCCGCAAGCTTGCGGTTCTCGACCTGCCAGTCGTCCGGAAATATGAGGCCCTCGCGCACGTCCGGCGAAACGAACGGCTCAAGTTTGCGCGTTTCGGAGGCCGAGAGTCTTTCGACATTCAAACCGGCGTTTTTCTGCCAGTTGTAGCGATGATCGATCTCGCGCGAATCATTCCCTGTGAAGGCGAGGTACAGCGTCCCGGCCTGATCGAGCCCGATGTCGATCCCGGTTTCGTCGCCAAGTTCGGCGGCGAATTGCGGGTAACGGTCGCGTGAAGCACTGCAGAGCTCGAAAAAGTCGCCTGCTTCGTCGGTCTCGGCCTGAACCGCCAGCATTCCGCCTGCGGCGAACGTCGCTTCGTGTCCGGCCGGACCGCGATCTATGATCGTGATTCGTTTGATTCCGCGGCGTGACAACTCGCGTGCGATCGACAGACCGATCACACCGGCTCCGACGATCAGAATTTCGCGGCCGATTTCCTGCATCATGAATCTCTGAGTTTAGCACTTTGCCGAAATCGTCCGCACTTAGCCGATCTGAAATTTTGCTATATCATTTATTAGTTCGAGGAATACTGAGGACGGAAGTTAAAACATGGCAAAACATACAATTACGCTCATTCCCGGTGACGGCATCGGTCCTGAGATCGTCGCGGCGACCGTGCGCGTCGTGGAGGCCACCGGCGTCGATATAGAGTGGGAAACACAGATCATCGGCGCGCAGGCGCTTGAGAAATTCGGGACCACGATCCCGGAATCGACGATCGAATCGATCAAGCGCAACAAGGTTGCGCTGAAAGGACCGCTGACGACGCCCGTCGGAAAAGGGTTCACCTCGGTCAACGTCGGGCTCCGAAAGGCGCTCGACCTTTATGCGAACGTCCGGCCGATCAAGGCGCTGCCGAACGTCCCCTGCCGATATCCCGAACTTGATCTCGTTATCGTCCGTGAGAACACCGAGAGCCTTTACGCCGGACTCGAACATGTCGTCGTCCCGGGCGTCGTCGAATCCTTGAAGATCATCACCGAAAAGGCCTCGACGCGGATCGCCCGCTATGCCTTCGAGTACGCCCGTAAACATAACCGGAAAAAGGTCACGGCGATGCACAAGGCGAACATCATGAAGCTCTCCGACGGACTTTTCCTGCAGTGCTTCCATGACGTCGCGAAGGATTACCCGGAGATCGAGGCGGACGACAAGATCATCGACAATGCGTGCATGCAGCTCGTGATGCGGCCGGAACAATTCGAAGTCATGGTGCTTGAGAACCTTTACGGCGACATCGTTTCGGATCTCTGCGCCGGTCTGATCGGCGGACTCGGGCTCGCGCCGGGAGCTAACATCGGCGAGCTCGGAGCGGTCTTCGAGGCCGTCCACGGATCGGCTCCGGACATCGCCGGACAGGGAATCGCGAACCCGACGGCGATCATGATGTCGGCGTTCATGATGCTTCGTCACATCGAGGAATTCGCCGCGGCCGACGCGGCCGAGAAGGCGATGATGGACGTTTACGCGGACGGCGACGTTCGCACACGCGATCTCGGCGGCTCATCGTCGACAGCCGATTTCGCGTCGGCGATCGTCGAAAAACTGAAGCCGTGAGATGATCGGCCGCCGACAACGGTTCGACTTCGAAATAGCTGAGAACGGATAGTGTCAGCCGATAGTTGGGTTCAATTTCGAATTAGCTGAGAACGGACAAGTGTCAGCTGAGACACGACTGATTGATTGCAACGATTTGCCGAACTATCTCTTCCAAGGACCGCGCAGGTCGCGCGAGGGGGATCGATAATGTTCAAAAGGACCGCCGCGGTTGTTTCGCTGCTTATTCTTTCCGGGTTGGCGCACGCGCAGACTCCAAACAGGCTTGACATCAAACTCCAACAACAGAAAGATCACCGGGATCTAACCGTTAAATTCGTTGCGGTTATTGAAGACTCACGCTGCCCTCAGGGCGCAGCTTGCATATGGGCAGGGAATGCGAAGATTAAACTCGAGATTCGAAAGGGCCGCGGCGCCTGGAAGACGGTCGAACTGAACACGACCTCCGGCTCGGGCAGTGCGACGATTGACGATTACGAAATCAAACTTGTCGGGTTGGATCCCTATCCCGGAAGCGCGGGATCGGAAGAAAAGCCGGTCTATACCGCGAAGATCGAGTTAATCGAGTTAAGACGAAATTAGAGGCTGTGCAATGAAAATCAAAGGGCGGATGTGGTGTCCGCCCTTTTTTGTCGTTGTTAATTATCCTTCGGATTAGTCCGCCGATTGTCAGGCTTCGATTCCGGTTGTTTCGACTTCGATTCCGACTGTTTCGGCTGCGGCTTCGACTCAGGCTGTCTTGGCTGAGGCTGCTGTCTCGGCTCGACGCGCGGCGTCGGCTGTTGCCTCGGCTCAACTCTCGGCACCGGCTGCTGTCGCGGCTCCTCCCGTCTGGGTTGCGGCGTATAGACCGGAGGCGTCGGGGTCTCCTTCGGGCGCGGCATCGGCTGAGTCCGCCGTTCATCCTGCTTCGGCTGCTCCTTGGTGTCGGTCCTTGGCTGCGGAGTATAGATCGGCGGCGTCCGTGTTTCCTGACTCGGAATGCGCTTTGTCTTTTCGGAGTCGCGGTTGTCCCGTTTCACGGCTCCCGTATCGCGGACCGGACCCTGGTTGACCGTCGGATTGTTCTGACGCGTATTTCCGTCGTCCTGCTTTGTCGTCGGACGGTTGACCGCACCCGTCTTGCGGGTATCCGAATTGGGGTTGACGATTATTCCGGGACTCTCGTTCGGTTCCCGCTTCGTGTTCACGGGATTCCGGTTGCCGAGGATCCTTTCCTTCTTCAGGTCTTCGTCCATCGAGACGCCCGGCTTGCGCTCGGTCGCTCCGGTCTTCACCGTATCGACCTTCGGCAATCGAGGCTGCTCGATCCGAATCTCCCGGCTCACCTTGCCGTCAAGGCTCTTGTAGTCCGGAAGGATCGGCGGCGACTGATTCTCGTCGATCTTTCGAGTCAGGATCGACCGACTCGTTTCAAGCGGCGGCGTCTTGTACTTGCTCAGGCCGCGGCCGAAATCACGTTCGTCGACCGAGACGACCGCGCCCGGCGGGATCCGTTGGAACGGAGGAGTTTGCGACCGAGTGATCCTCGCATCGTTGTTCGGCGACGGATTCGGATTCACCGGCGGGATCGGATTCGGATTGACGGGCGGATTATTGTTCCGCGGGTTGCGGTTGCCGCGACGGAATCGACGGTTGTAGTCGTAGTAGCGATCGTAATAGGAAAGCGGATACCAGCAGACCGAACCGTTCCAGGTCACGATCGAAACCATCGCCGGGCGCCACCAGCTCCGTCTCCAACGGTAACTCGCATACGGCGACCAGATCCAATAATTGTTGTACCAGACCCAGCGTCCGTAGTGATATGTCGCCCAGCCCCAGGGTTCGTCGTTGACCCAGGTCCAGCCGTAGAACGGTACCCATCGCCAGTGGCCATAGCGGTACGGCGACCAGTTCGAATACGACGAGAGCGAATTGCGGTACGGACGCCAAACATAGCCGTAATCACGCGTGTAGATCCAGTCGCCGTAGCCGTTCAGATCCTCAGCCCCGTAAATATCCCGGTCGTAATAGCGATCGTAGTAGGAGTTCTTCAATAATTTGGCGACGACCGATTCACGGTCCATCACCCAACGGTCAAACGAATCGGCATAACGCGCCGCGTCCGAGGTTTCCCATTCACCGGCCAGGTTTCCGCTTAGAAACAGCTTCGCGCTGCGCCCGTTGTTGAGCGTGAACCCTGAATTGTCGGAGTAGATGCGCGCCTGGCCGCCTTCGGTCACCGTGACGCGGATCTCGGGACTCTGGACGTCGCCGGAGTCGATCCGGTACATTCCCGGCTTCTCGACGGAAACGGTCGTGCTCGGGGCGTCGATCTCGAAGAATTCCTTTGACTTCTTAAAACTCAGGACACGCAGACTGATCGTGCCTTGCGGAACACTCAGCGCGATTCCTTCGTCGCGGACCGTGGTGAATTTCAGCGTCGAGTTCTCATCGAGACGGACGTAACTGTCGCGATCGAATTGAACCTCGACACGCGCCGAAGGTCCGGTCACGAGCTCGTCACCTTCGACGAGCGGAAGATTAAGGGTCGCGCGTTCCCATGTCTGCTCCTCAGCGCCGCGACGGACCTGAACGTCGCCGCTCAGCAGACTGATCCTGACGACGCGGGCCGTAACGTCAGGTACATATTCATCGTCTTCGTCGGCGCCGAGCACCGGGAACGCAAATACTAACAATAGGGGCAAAAGAAGAATTGCTGCCCAAGAATTTGGTCGGGGTGAACTCATAATAGGCTCCTTCAGGTTTTTCTGTTTCTTCGGGGAGAGAAGTTGGGCAAAAAGCTCAACTTTTGCCTATTTTTACTGCAACTTCCATACCTCTGCGAATCATTGCGAAAAGCGGTGGCCGGGCACCGTCGCGCTGACGTTTTGGTGCAGGCATCTCGTTCGTGCGCTACGATATAGTGTAACTTTGAGGTAACGATAATGACGAAACCAACGACGTTCGGACAACTAAAGGCGAGCGGTTACGTTCCGCGGCCGGTGAAGGACGAACTGCGCGCAAACCTGATCGCGAAACTCCGCACCGGCAAGCGCCTTTTCACCGGCATCGTCGGCTACGAGGAATCGGTCATTCCGCAACTCGTGAACGCGATTCTCTCGAAACACAACTTCATTCTGTTGGGAACCCGTGGGCAGGCGAAAAGCCGGATCATCCGGCAATTGACCGAATTGCTTGACGAGGAGATCCCGATCATCGCAGGCTCGGAGATCAACGATAACCCGTTCCAGCCGCTGTCGGCGTTGGGACGCCATCAGATCGATTTTCACGGCGACGACACGAAAATCGATTGGGTGAAACGCGACAATCGATTTGTCGAAAAGCTCGCGACGCCCGACGTGACGATCGCCGACATCATCGGCGACGTCGATCCGATCAAGGCGGCGAAGGGCGGACACCTCTTGTCGGACGAGCTTACGATCCACTTCGGCCTTTTGCCGAGGGCGAACCGTGGGATCTTTGCGATCAACGAACTTCCCGATCTTGCGGGGAAGATCCAGGTCGGGCTGTTCAACATCATGCAGGAAGGCGACGTTCAGATCAAAGGCTATCCGGTGCGGCTGCCGCTCGATGTCCTGCTCGTTTTTTCCGCGAACCCCGAGGATTACACCGCCCGCGGGAAGATCATCACGCCGCTAAAGGATCGGATCGGCGCCGAGATCCAGACGCACTATCCGGCGAACGTCGGTCTGGGCGCGTCGATCACGCGGCAGGAAGCTTGGACGACACGGGGCGATTCGGAGGTCGAGATTCCCGACTTCATCGCCGAAACGATCGAGCAGATCGCATTCGAAGCACGCGACGACAACCGCATCGACAAACGTTCGGGGGTTTCCCAGCGCCTGCCGATCACCGCCCTCGAAGCCGCTGTTTCGAATGCCGAACGCAGGTCGCTGATCACCGGGGAGACGGAGATCGTGCCCCGCGTCTCCGACATTTACGCCGCTCTTCCGGCGATCACCGGCAAGATCGAGCTCGAATATGAAGGCGAGCAGATCGGCGCCAACCGCGTTGCCCGCGACCTGATCAAACGCGCGGCGGGCGTGATCTTCGAAGGATTCTTTCTCGGGATCGATTTCGAACCGGCCGTCAAATGGTTCGACGGCGGAAACAAGTTGCTCTTGTCGGACACAGCCGACGCCGAAGAATGCGCCATGCTTCTCGAAACGGTTCCGGAACTGATCGAATCTACGCTCGTCCCGCTCGAGTTCGGCCGCGGCGAAAAGGCGAAGCTCGTTTCCGCCTGTGAGTTCGTTCTCGAAGGGCTCTACGCGCAGAACAAAATTTCGCGCAACGAGGAAGGCGGATACGAGGCGGTGACGAAAACGAAACGCGACCGGCGCGGGATGATCTACGAAGACTTCACGGACACCGAAGGCTACAACTAGCCTAACGAAG
>JAKQII010000374.1 GCA_029557535.1 Acidobacteriota bacterium | reverse complement strand
TCAGTGGTCAGTGGTCAGTGGTCAGTGGTAAGTCGTCAGTGGTCAGTGGTCAGTGGTCAGTGGTCAGTGGTAAGTCGTCAGTGGTCAGTCGTCAGTGGTCAGTCGTCTGTCGTCAGTCGTCAGTGGTCAGTCGTCAGTGGTCAGTGGTCAGTGGTCAGTCGTCAGTGGTCAGTGGTCAGTGGTCAGTGGTCGGTCGTCAGTGGTCAGTCTCAGTCGTCAGTCGTCAGTGGTCAGTGGTCGGTGGCCGGCCGTCGGTTCAACTTTGAGCCCGTAATTTTTCCAAGGTGCATTCTCAATTTCCGCTCACCGCTCACCGCTCGCCGCTCACCGCTTACCGATAACTGCTCACCGCTTACTGCTCACTGCTCACCGCTTACGAAGCCCAGTTCGGCAAGCCGTTCGCGAGTGATCGTCGATCCCGGGCGTGTTTCGGAAAAGCCGAGGATCCGCTCGACGTATTTCGCGATCATGTCGGTCTCGAGATTCACTTCGTCGCCGCTTTTCAGGGTCGAGAGATTCGTTACATTCCAAGTCTTCGGAATTATCGCGATCTCGAACCATTCGTCGGCGAGCGCCGCGATGGTCAGCGAGATCCCCTCGACGGCGATCGATCCTTTGTAGATCAGGTACTTCCCGATCTCCTTCGGATAGCCGATGCGAACAGTCCAGAATTCGCCTTCCGGGATCGCCGCGATAAAACGCCCGCGGGCATCGACGTGACCCTGCACGATGTGTCCGCCAAGCCGCGTCGACGGCGTCACGGCCCGTTCGAGATTGACCGCCGATCCGACCGCCAATCGCCCGAGTGTCGTGACGTTGAGCGTTTCCGCCGAGACGTCCGCCGCGAACGCCGTCGGAGAAACCTCAAGCGCCGTCAGGCAAACACCGTTGACCGCAATCGAGTCGCCATCCTTGGTGCCTTCGGTCACGATCTTCGCTCTTACGGTCAGACGCGCGCCTGACGCCTGACGCGTTATCGATCTGATCTTCCCAAGTTCTTCAATCAAGCCGGTGAACATTGTTCATTTCCGGAATCGTGACGCCCAAACCGAACCTCGCGATTCATTTGCCGAAATTATATCAAATCAATCGTCGGCGGCACTGAATGGCGGCTTCGCGTGGTGGTATATTTGAGTTGGAAAAAACGCAAGAATTGGAGGGACAAAAGTCATGATCTACGATGTTGAGTTGGTTCCCCAATCCACGAACATGTCATGCTGGACCGCAAGCATGGCAATGGTTCTCGGCTGGCGTGACCAAGCTTCATACGACCCGCAACGGATCGCCGAAAACCCCGGCGGAACCAATTACATGCCGCAGTTCGCAAACGACGGACCCGGACTCGATCCGAACGACAGGTACATTCTCGAGCGCAACGGATTTGTCCTTGAATCGCCGCAATGCTACACGCCGGCGGCGATCGAGTCGATGCTCATGGAGTACGGGCCGCTTTGGTTCGCGGGACTCGTGCCGGCGGGGCCGCATATCCGGGTCATCAGGGGAATGACGGGTGACCAGGTTTATGTCAACGATCCGGCACCTGTCAATCGAGGTTCACAGTACCGGAGGTCGTTTACGGATATTTTCGGTGAGATGGAAACGCTCGGCGCGCAGGAACTGAACCAACCGTCGCCGGTTTACATCGCCCATCTGCAGTAACCAAAAGCCAAAACACCCCCGAAGGAGAGGCAAATCCATGAGAACGATCGTCAACTTTTCGGGCAGGATCTTTTCGCGCCTGAGCATCATCGTGGTACTTTTTGTCGTCGGCGTCACGGCTCAGGGCCAAAAATCGTCATCGATCACAATTCACGACTCGAGTCCCGGCGGCGAAGGGGCGACGGCGAGTCTTCGCAACGAAATCAAATCCGCGCTCGAACGCGAAAAGCCATGTGTCGAGACGATGGACGATCAGGATCTTCGCGACGCGATCCAGGACGAACGCGACCGGGCGCTGCTTGAAGGCGGCGATTCGAGCGACGCGCTGAAGGCGATCGGCGAGCGTTGGGGTTCGAACGTCGTGGTCTCGGTCAAAGGGATCCCCGGTCCGGGCGGATCGACAAGCCTTTCGGCGCGCGGACTCGATATGCGGACGGCGCGGATGGTCGCCAATGAGATCGGCAACGACGGCTCGGAACGACAGATGGCCGAAAATCTCGTCCGATCGCTGGGACCGTACCTCGCCGACCAATGCAAACCGCACTGGGTCGGGACGATCCGTTACGAATTCAGATGGGACGAGACGAAGCAGAAAAACGACGCCGGAGCAATGCGGGCCGCGGTCCGGAACACAAAACGGACGCTGACCGAAACATCGAACTGGAGCAACCTTGTGAAAGCGACTCTTTTGCCGCCATCTGACCCAAAGTCGGTCAATTCGCCGATGGCGATGGTGATCCACCGGATGAGCATGATCTACACCAAGAAGTCGTCAACGACCGGTGAACTTTACTGCCGGGTAGCCGGACGGAATCCGTTCTGGACCGGTTACACTGCAGATTACAGCGAGACGACGACGCAGATCGGGCAAGGTACGGACAAAATGCCGATCTTTATCGAGATCGACGACAAGGAATACCGAATCAGCGTCAACGCGCCGAAAGGAAAGACCATTGGAAAGACCGAAACAAGCCGGTCGGAGTCAAATTGCGACGGCAAAACGCCGCCGGCTGACATCACGGCCCGGGAGTTCCCTGAAAGCGAGTTAGCCGGGACGAGCTTTGAGGTCCGCGCACCGACGCCGAAAAGTGCGACCAATCTCTCGGGTTCGAAGACCCTTCCGGACGGAAAGACGAAGATCACCTGGGATCTCAGGTTGGTGAAGCCGAAGTAGGCCTCAGTTTCCTCCGGCGCGTGCGCCGATCACGATCTCGGACTGCTCGATGGCGGAGAGCTTGCGAATGTCGATCGAGATAGGCTCGTGATTCTCGATAGGGTTGTACATCGTCGAGAACCGGTAACCGAACTTGATCTCGGCGGCCTTGTAAGACGACCGTGTATGGACCGTCTGCGCGAAGGTCTCGTCGGTCGCCGTCAAAAGGATCAGTATTTCCGCGTCGCTCTTCGAGAATTCCTCGGCCGTCATCCCGAACATCGGCGACGATTCATCGATCGGATGGACGATCGTCCAGGCGAGCGGGAAGAACGACACGTTTTCGCGTTCCAATGGCAATAGATCGAACTTTCGAACGGTTTTTCCGCCTTCCTCGCAAAATCGTGAGAAGGCGACCTGCGCGTTGACGTCGATCAATTGATTGTTCCGGCTGTTCGCGATCCGGAACATCAGCGCGCTGATCCCGCGGTACGGAGCGACGATCGCGTTGTCGCTGAAGATGATCCGCGCCGTCGGTCTCGAAAATCGCGCAAAAACGAGGCCGGTGATGAGCGCGTTCGCGAGCAGGCTGTAATACGACTCGAGCGTGACGATGATATTCGGCAGGAACCCGACCGGATGGATCGTTCCGTAACCGATGGTCGCAAAAGTCTGGACCGAAAAGAAGAAACCGCGAACGAGAATGTTCGTGAACGGCTCGCTCGACGTGTCGACCAGCGACTCCTCGCCGAACATCGAATAGAGCAGCCCGAAAAAGACGTTGCTGAGGAAGAACAGGAGCAGCACGAGTCCGAGAAATCGGGTCCACGACATCGTCAGGAGCCAATGATAGAGATTCAGTGTGCCGAAACGTCCGGTCCCGGTGCGCCGTACGTTGAAAGAACCGTCGCGGTTGAGAAAGCGCAACCGGCTTTCCGTCGCGACTTTGGCGCCGAACCCGAGGTCGCGGCTGTCGCGCGAAATCTCGTTCTCGCCTGTTCCGAACGGTTGACGGTGAACGTCTTCGCCTTTCTTCATTTGCGGATCTCGGCCAATGCCTTGTCGAGCCACATGTTCGTCAGCTTCTCCTGAATCGAATTCGCACGGAGGCGATCGTTCAGGTTCTTGAAATCGACGAAATCAAGCTGCTGGTCCTGATTGAAGCACGAAAACACGAAAAACTCTTCGCCCGTATGCGGATTGACATGCCGCTGCAGGCACTGCGCGCAAACTTCCTTCATCATGCACTGCATCGGACTGTTGATCGATCCGATGGCGGTGTGCTTTTCCTTCAAATACGGTTTGAGCGCACCGAATCTGGCCTCTTTGACGCCGTTCATCATCCGGTCGGAACCGATCACGATGATGCGGTCGACATCCTTCAGCTCAACCGGTCTGTCGCCAAGTTTTCCCTCAGCGTAAGCGACCATCGCCTGCACGATGTTCCCGCGGAAATGGGCGTCCTGCATGCGCCGCGGCGTGATCTCGGTTCCGTAATCCGACGCCCATACCACTTTGTCGGTCGCTTTCTCGATCTCCTCGCGCTTGAAGAGATCGGCGCCGTTCTTGTAGCCGGCAAAGTAGATCACCTTGTTGTTGTTCTCACGAAGCGCCTTGGCGATCGAGAACAGAACGGCGTTTCCGAGTCCGCCGCCGGCGAGCAGCACGGTTTCATTCTGCGGAATCTCGGTCGGAGTCCCGGTCGGGCCCATGACGATCACTTCCTGGCCGACTTCGAGCAACGAACAAAGACGCGAAGAAGTCCCCATTTCAAGCACGATCATCGACAACAGGCCCTTTTCCTTGTCGGTCCAGGCGCCGGTCAGCGCGAGGCCTTCCATCATCAACCGCCGGCCGCCGACGAGCGGAGCGGATGTTTCGAAGTTCTGCAATCGATAGAATTGCCCGGGTTCGAATTTGCGCGCCTGGAGCGGAGCTTTGACGACGACGTCAACGATCGTCGGCGTGAGCCTTTCCACCTTGACGACGAACGCCCGAAGTTCGTGATCGAGCGTCGCTTCGAGATTGTCGAAGATCGAGTCCTTGTCGTCCTGCGACAGAGATTTCAATTCGTCGGCAAAGAGTTCGACGACCTTCTCGTAGCCGTGTTTCGCCGACGCCATCGCTTTCACGACGTTGCCGGCATACTGCGGATGATTGTCGCCGTAGTATGAAATGAACCGGCCGGCGTGTTCATACGACGTGAAGAACCCTGTCTCGTCCTTCCCCGCCTCGACCGCGTGGAACTTGCCGTCGCCGTTTTTCTCGAGTCTGAACGGCTGGAAGAACTGCCGCCATTCGTCCAATTTGAAGGTCCCCGGTTTCTCCTTTTCGTAAATTACGTTCGGACTCGTTCCCGCCGCCACGCAGACGGTCCGCGCCGGAAGCGTCACAAAGTCGTTTGCGCGCGAGAATTTGCCGGTTTCGGCGTCATAGTCCTGCTTTTCGAAAACGAGCGCGCTGACAGCGCCGTACTCGTCCGGGACGGCTTCGGTCGGCGACATCAGTTCGATGATACTTATGCCTTCCTCGAGCGCCTTCTGCACTTCCTCATGATTGAGCCGGTACGCCGGTGAATCCTGCAGTCGTTTGCGGTAAACCAGGGCGACGCCGCCCCACTGCTGAAGAAGCGGGACGAAATTCGGTTGTTCGCCGGCACCCGCCGCGCGCTTGCGTTCTTCCCGGATTGCCTTTCCATGGACGAGAAACTCGCCGAAGATCTTCTTCTCTTCCTCGTCGAACTGTTTCCAGACCGCTTCCTCGCCGATGTTTTCGGCCACCGCCTCGAAGTTGGCGAGCATCTTCTCGACCTGCACAGGATAGTATGCCATCAGCTCGGTCGCGGTATCGATGCCCGTCAGACCGCCACCGATCACGAGCGCCGGAAGGCGCACCTGGAGGTTCGAGAGTGTGTCTTTTTTGAATGCTCCCGTCAGTTGGAGCGCCATCAGAAAATCGCTCGCCTGACGGATGCCGCGGATCAGATTGTTCTTCATCGGGACGATCGTCGGACGACCGGCTCCGGTTGCGATCGCGATGTGGTCGAAGCCGAATTCCCACGCGTCCTCGATCGTCAACGTGCCACCGAAGCGAACGCCGCCGTACGCGCGGAAGCGTTTGCGGCGGAACAGCATGAGCTGCATCATCGTCAGGAAGTTCTTGTCCCAACGGACCGTGATGCCGTATTCCGAAACGCCGCCGAAACCCGAAAGAATGCGCTCGTCGAGCTCATCCGTGATGTCGTTGATGTTCTTTATCGGTTTCGGGACTGCCTTACCGAGCCTGCCGGTCCACTTATCATCTAGCGGCTCGATCTTGAGTCCGTCGACGCCGATCACGCCAAACCCTTCGTTCAAAAGATAGTGCGCCAGCGTGTAACCCGCGGGCCCGAGACCGACAACGAGAACGTTCTTTCCGTTGTACGGTAACTGGTACGGGCGTTTCGCGTTGAGCGGATTCCAACGCGTCAGGAGGCTGTAGATCTCGAAACCGAACGGAAGGTTCAGGACGTCCGTCAGGCTTGCAGTCTCGGCGAGCGGAATATTAACCGGCTCCTGCTTTTGAAATATGCAGCCCTTCATGCAGTCGTTGCAGATGCGGTGACCGGTTCCGGCGCACATCGGATTGTCGATCGTCACCAGTGCGAGCGAAGCGATCGAATCGCCCTGGCGCTTCATGAGGTGCATTTCCGATATCTTCTCGTCGAGCGGACAGCCGTCGGTCTTGATTCCGAGCGGGTTACGTTTCGGAGTTCCGTCCTTCTCGCGGAGTCCGGTCGAACAGCTGTCCTTGTCGCGTTCGTGACAGATCAGGCAGTAATCGATCTCGGCGAGTGCGTCGCGTTGTGTGCCGCGGTCGTCGGTGAGCTTGAAACCATCGCGCCGACGCAATTCTTTGTCGAGCCCGCGGATGATGTTGTGCAATTTCTGATCGGGCCGCTTCAAATGGACGAGATTTTGATAATCGAGCGGGTGCGGGGTCTTGAATGAGTACCATTTCCGGGTCTTGCCGTGAAACTGGATCGCCGACCATTGTTCGAAGATCTGCAGCGCCGCGCGCACCTGAACGATGTCGCCGGCGCCTTCCGCCTCGATGACGTTCTTTTCGAACATTTTCGAAAACGTCCTTTTGTCAAGCTTCTTGTAAGCTTCGCCGAGCTTGGCGATCGTTGCCGACGTTTGCGATGAAAGGGCCTCGCCCTTCGTGATTTCCTCTTCGGCCTCGATCAACCGCGCCGCCATCGTCGCAACCGCGAGCTCCTCATCGAACGGGATCGTGTCGTCGAACGCGGCGAACTGCAGTTCCTTGAGCGCCTGCGTGAGATCCGACGTCGGCAGCGACGAAACTACGTCAGCGGGATACTTCTTGATCGCCCGGCGCTGGACGAAAAACTTGAACTTCCAGATCGGATTCTGGCGAAGGATCACGTTCTGGAACTGTTCGCGTTCACGCTTGATTCCGAACAGCCGCGCGATGAAGTCCGAAAGATGCGGCGCGGCGTCCGTCAGGATGTTCGACGCAGCTCGTTTCTCGACACCTTCACCGCGGCAGTTGATATAGCTGACAAGCGCCTCGTGAAGCACGGGATCCTTATCGCGGACATCGTCGTAAAATTCGTCGGCGAGGTCCTTCAGACGACGGGCGTCGAAAAGGTCGGCAAAGCGGAATCCGGGAATCCCCAGTTCAAGATCGTTATCGGAAATGACGGTCATAAGAGCGTTTCGAATCGAAATATTCAGATCGAATTGAAAAGGATAAATATAGCATCTCGCGCGCGGACCGGACAAAACACGCGGCGAGACACGCGGCCGCTCCGGTCGCGTTTTTTTGACGCGGAGAGGCAGACGGAAACCTACTTATGGTATAAAGTAGTTTTGCCGCCACCTTGGCACGGAGTTTCTTGATCATTTATGGAAAAGGACGAGCGTTTACTGCCCTTACCCAACAATTTACAGGTAACGACCAAGGACGAGTATCCGGCAGCGTACTCGCCGTTTTACGACGACGAGAACTTCGAGGACCGTCGTTCAATCCGTGAGTACTTCAACGTCATCTACAAGCGTCTGCCGCTGATCCTGGCGCTCGCGATCGTCGTGACGGCCGGAGCCGCGTTCTACATGTACCGTCAGCCGTCGATCTATTCGGCGACGACGACGATGGTCATCGAACCGCGCAAACCCAAGATTCAATCGAAAGACGCGATCAACATCAACTTCGGCGGCGACGCGAATTACATGAACACGCAGCTTCAGCTCTTGCAAAGCTCGGATCTGATGCGTCAAACGGTCGTCAGCCTCGGCCTTCACCGCGATCCCAATCTGTTTGCCGACCAGAATCGCGGAATACTCGCATCGCTGAAGTCGATGTTCACGAGCGACAAGACCAAGCCCGACACTCAGAGTTCACTGCCGGTAATCTCGGACGAAAGCGGGCAGACCGGAGATGCGCTTGTGCTGTCGCCGGAAGAACGCGCGCTCGCCGACCGTTACACCGGAGAGTTTCGGTCCGGCCTCCGTGTCGATCCGATGGAGCGAACCAATATCGTGACCATCACGCTCACGACCACGAATCCTGACGTCGCGCCGAGGGTCACGGACCAGCTTGCAAAGGTCTTCATCGAGAACGATCTGAAACTCGAGACGCAGGGCGACAAGCAGACGTTCGAGGAACTCAGTAAGTCGATCGAAGAGCTTAAGACGGCCATCAGCGATCAGGAAGCCGAACTGATCAATCTGCTGCGAGACAATAATTTGCCGCTCCAGGACAAGGGCGGCGACTTCCGCAACTCGGCTCTTCAGACGCTGTACACCCAGTATCAGGACGCACACAACGAACGGCTCCGCGTCGAAGCCCAATACAACGCGGCGGTCAAAGCGGCTGACGGAAAGGGCGGGATCCTGGCGGTCGTCCCGGACAACAAGGCGATCCTCGCCGCACGCGAACAGAACCTGAAGCGGCAGGCCGATCTCGAGAAGCGAATCGAAGATCTCGATTCGAAGGTCAAGGTCGCCGAAGAGGAACGCGCCGCGCTTCTCGAGAAATATACCGAGGAATACACGAAGGTAAAGGAAATCGCGGCGAGGATCACGAAGCTGGAGCAACAAAAGTCGGACCTTCAACGGGAAACAAGCAGAAAGATCGAGGACGAAGGATCAAAACTCGTTAAAAGTGCGGAAAAGGAGGTCGTTTCCGGACTCCGCGCGCAGGTCGAGACGCTCAATCGCCGCGAGGCACAGCTTTACGAAGGCTACAAGCAGGAGGAACAGCGCGCGAACATCGAAGGCCAGGCGGAAACCCGGTTGACGACTCTCAAGCGTGAGATCGAGACCAACCGCGGATTGCTCGACACCTACACCCAGCGCCAAAAGGAACAGGAACTCGCGCTGAGCAGCAATCGCCCCGATAACATCAAGATCACCGGCGCCGCGTTCAAACCGATAGCGCCGATCGGTCCGCAGCGCAACCGCAATATTCTGATCGCATTTCTGGTATCGCTCGCTGCCGGAATCGGTCTCGCTTTGCTGCTCGACTATCTTGATGATTCGATCCGTACCTCCGACGACATCGGCCGCCACCTCGGACTCCCGACGCTGGCGCTCATCCCGCACCAATCTTCGGACAGGCGGCGTCTCGCGCTGAACGCGAAACCGAATGGCGCCGGAGCCTCGTCCGCGCTGATCACGCTTGAGGACACGCGGTCGGCAATGGCCGAAGCCTACCGGCATCTGCGGACTTCGCTCTTGTTCTCGTCGGCCGGCAAGCCGCCTCAGTCGATGCTCGTGACTTCTGCGCAGCCGGCGGAGGGCAAAACGACAACCGCGATCAATACGGCGATCACGCTCGCGCAAGCCGGTGCAGACGTCGTGCTCATCGACTGCGACCTTCGTCGTCCGCGTCTTCACAGCCATTTTGACCTGCCTAATTCGAGCGGGTTGACGAACTATCTTTCGGGTGAAAGGAATCCGGAGCTGTTGTTGAGGACGTTCTCGAACCTTCCGAAGCTAAAGATCATTACCAGCGGTCCGATCCCGCCAAATCCAGCCGAGTTGCTGAGTTCGGCCGAGATGAGAAATCTGCTTCAGTTCCTTCGTGGGAACTTCAAGCATGTCATTATCGATTCTCCGCCGGCGATCTCGTTCACAGACGCGGCGATCCTTGCGACGTTGGTCGATGGTGTCATACTTGTCGCGATGGCCGGTAAGAGTTCGATCCATCTGATGCGCCGGTTCAAACAGAGGCTGTTGAATCTGGGGGCGCGGATCTATGGCGTCGTACTCAACGGCATCAAGTCTGACTCCGTCGAATACGGCTATTACGGCTACGGTCAGGCATACAATTACTACGCGGTCCACGACGACGAATCTACCCCTTTGATGGAAGAGGTCGAAACGTCGCGGTCTGTTGATCGCTGATCTGAATTTGAATCAAAGAATAGCGGCTGTCGGTTGATTCTCCGGCGGCCTTTTTTATCCCAGATTAAGCGTTAGAGATTTTTGCCCGAATTCTCGCGAATCAACCCGAATTTACGCTTGACCAACCAAGTACCAATAATCGAGTAGAGGCCTCATAAGCAGCGATCAGTCAACGTTTGCTGAATCGTAACGGGCAAGTTGTCTGCTTTATTCGCGATCATTCGCGTAGATTCGCGGGCAGAAATTTTCTTCCAATGCGTGATCTGGGTTTATCCGATATTGCGCACTAGACACTTCGGATCCTCAACGCCTTTGATCGATTTAGCCGCGGATCACGCAGATCACGCGGATGTGAGCAGAAGGTTTCTAGACCTGATTGAACTTAGGCCGTCGATTTCGACAGAAACGCGATTCGCCATGATCCGGCTTAATGGATTATCCGCGTCATTCGCGTTCATCAGCGGCTAATGCGTTATCCGGGTCTATTTTCCGGACAGAAAATCGGCGAGGGCGGATTCCCAGTGACGTAGCGGCTCGAGGCCAAAACGCTCGCTGAACAAACAGGCGAGTTTCGAACTCGACGGCCGCGGCGCCGGGCGCTTAAGGCTGTCGGCGGACGCCGGGATCAGCAGCCCGCGATCGGCGCCGATCAACTCGCAGGCCATTTCCGCAAATCCAGCGTAACTGGTTCCGTTGCCCGAGTTCGTCACATGAAACGTGCACGGCAGGTCGAGTTCGGCTAGCTCACGTAGCCGGCGGGCGAGGTCATCGGCGAAGGTCGGCGTGCCGTGGGAATCAAAGATCGCCTTGATCGGTTTTCCATCGCGCAGCAGATCGCCGAGAACGCTAAGAAAATTGGTCCCGCCGTGACCATAGATCCAGCCCGAACGGACGATGATCGAGCTCGCGTTCGCTTTCCGGGCGCGCTCTTCGCCATCGAGCTTCGCTTTCGCGTAAACGCCTTGCGGATTCGGGGTATCGCGTTGCGTGTAGAAACCCGAATTTGTTCCGTCGAATACGTAGTCTGTCGAGATCGTTACGAACCGCGAACCGATGTCGCCCGACGCGAACGCGAGGTTTTCGACGCCGTTCGAATTTACCGCGTAGCACTTCGACGGATCTGTTTCGCTGCCATCGACGTCGGTGAACGCGGCGCAGTTGAGTACCGCTTCAAAACGTTCCGAGCGGAAGGCACGGATCACCGCATCGCGATCAGCAATATCGAGATCCTGCCGGGTCAGCGCGACGACTTCGTCGCCGACCGACCGGCAATATTTTGACGCCGCGCGTGCGACCATCCCATTCGCGCCAGTTATTAGGACCTTCACTCGACTAATCCCTCAACTTCCAAAACCGCCCAAACTGATTTTTCCGCACGCTCACGCAGGCGGTACTGACTCAATTTCCCAACTTCTCGGCGTACATTTCCCGGTAATACTCGCGATAAGCGCCGTTGCGGATGTGCTCGACCCAGTCCTGATTGTTCCGGTACCAGTCGATCGTCGCCGCCAGGCCGTCTTCCCAAGTTGTTGCCGGCTTCCAACCCAGTTCGTTCTCGACCAGCGTCGCGTCGATCGCATAACGGCGGTCGTGGCCGAGCCGATCCTGAACGTACCGGATCAGCGAGTGCGGTTTGCCAAGCGCGTCGAGAATCGAACGGACGACCTCGATATTGCGGCGCTCGTTCCGCGCCCCGACGTTGTAATGTGAACCGGAAACGCCGCACTCGTACGCCGCAAGGATCGCCCGCGCATGGTCGTCGACGAAGATCCAGTCGCGAACGTTCATCCCATCGCCGTAAACCGGCAGCGGCTCGTTGCGCATCGCGTTCGCGATCATCAACGGGATCAATTTCTCGGGGAACTGCCGCGGACCGTAGTTGTTGCCGCAGCGGGTGATGACAGTGTCGAGCCCAAACGTCTCGCGGGCCGCCCGGACGAAGTGTTCGGCGGCCGCCTTGGACGCCGCATAAGGTGAATTCGGCTGCAGCGGCGAATCTTCAAGAAAGAACGCGGAGTCGTCCTCCGGCAACGATCCCATGACCTCATCGGTCGAAACCTGCACAAATCTGCCAACATTCTTCGCGCGTACGCAGTCAAGCAAAACCTGTGTCCCGAGAACGTTTGTCGTGACGAACTCGCTCGCCGAAGTGATCGATCTGTCGACGTGAGATTCCGCGGCGAAGTTGAAGATCGCATCGGCGCCGTCCGGCAAAGCGCTGAGGACCGCTTCCTTGTCGCGAATGTCGCCCCTTACGAATCGGTGACGCGCCGGATCGGCATCCTTGAGATTCTCGAGATTCCCGGCATAGGTGAGCGCATCGAAGTCGATGATCGAAACGTCCTGTCGTTCGCGCAGAACAAGGTGGACGAAGGCCGATCCGATGAATCCGGCTCCCCCGGTTACAAAAAACACTTTCATACTGATTCTTTGCAGCCCGTCACTTGTCGAGCAGGCGCATCTCGCGCAGAACGAGGTCGGCGTAAGTCTTTGGCGTATCGATATTTCGCAGAATCACCTTGCCACCGTCCTCGCTCGCGTTGTCGATAACAAGGTTGCCGAATCCAAGCAGGCGCTGCGGGATCGTCGACGTGATCGAAACATCCTGAATCGAGCGGAGCGGAATGCTGCGCGAATTCTGGAAGATGAACCCCTCGTCGATCTCGATCTTCGAGTCAGTCAGTTTGTATTTGACCAAGCGGTTGCGAAAGTGATGGTACGCAGGGATAAGGAAAAGCGCGAGTCCGAGCGGGATCGCAATCCAGGTCGGGATCGTTGGCAGAAAAACGCTGAAAAACGCGACCAAAAGAAGCGCCCCGACAGCGGCCAGCCCGTATCCCGCTTTGACGAACTTCAACGTCGGCGAGATCGAGAACACCTCGGATTCCTCGATCTCGACACGCATCGCGTCGCGCGACTGTTTCGGAGCGACGCGGGTTTCTTCCTCCGCCTCGAACTTCGTTCCGCATTTCTGGCAATAGACGGCATCGTCGGCGTTCTCCTTTCCGCATTTATTACAAAACATAGGCATCCTCGGGAGTTTCGAGAATGATAACGCACTTGCGAACGAAAAAAAACGCGGCCGGAACGCTCCGGCCGCAGGTGTTTTTCAGACACGAGGAGAAGAAGTCTTGATCTTTCACTGATTGACCAGACGCATCCGACCGTCAGGCAGCCGGATCGCAAGCGCGTCGGGTTCATAGATCGTCAATGGCTTCGTTTCTTTCTTTTCCATCTTTTCCGCCATTAGGTTTGTCACCCGCTTCACTGAATTGCGGATGTAGCTGGGATTCGAGATCGTGTTGTAGCGCGCGGTGATTCGACGGACATATTCCTGGGTTTCGCGATACGGCGGCACTTGATTCCCGTATTTCCATACCGCGCCTTCACCGGCGTTGTATCCGGCGAGGGCGAGGACCACGTCGCCCTTGAACGTATCAAGCAGCCACCGCATGTACTTGATGCCGGCGTCGATGTTCTGCTTCGGATCGTAAATGTCGGTGACGCCGAAGCGGCGCGCGGTCCCGGGCATCAGCTGCATCAGACCGCTGGCGCCTTTGTATGACGTCGCGCGGACCTTGAACGACGACTCTTGGTGCATCTGCGAATAGATCAGCAGGGGATCGATTCCGTAACGGCGGGCGGATTCGACGATGTACGAGTCGTACAGCAGATTGCCCGTCGTGAATCCGTTCAGATTCTTGCTGCCGCCCATGACCAGTTTGTAGGCGGGGACGTTTGTTCCGAGTCCTTCCTGGACCGACATCGTTTGTCCGGTCTTTTGGACCAGATTCTGCCTGCGGTTCTTTTTGCCCTTGGTCTTCGTCGCGACTGCGGGAGTCGCTGCCGCGGTCGGCTTCACGATCGTGACTCCGCCGGATACGTCGAAATTGTCGAATACGCGTGAGCGGGTTTGTGCGGACACCGTCAATGTGATCATTGAGAAGACGGCATAAGCGAAAAGGACTCTTTGCATACCTGTTTGGAACTATCCTGAAGTCTGAGGCGGTGCGGACTAAGCCCGGTTTCCGAGCTACTACAATTAATAGAAACGTCAAATCAACATGATGTTCCACAAAATTGAACGGCGTTAAACATTTTTGTCGAGCAGGTTTTGGTCCTTGATCTATCCGGCTTCCGCATGCAAAAAAATGTTCATTTTTTACAGTACTTTGGCGGAAATCAAACATGAAGGACCCCAAATATCGAGAAAAAGCCCCAAGAATCAGATTTTGTCCAATGACCGTCTCTTCGTGATCGAAGGAAAAAACGACTTCCTGATTATTGGACTCGTCCTTCTTTTGCTCGCGTTCTTTCCCTTCGGGCGTTTCTTTTTCCGCTAAATTCGTCTCCAATCTTTTCCCGCGCATTAACCCGAGTTATTCTAAGGCGATGCTCTATTTGTCGCAGGTTTTGGGAAGCCCGATATTCGACGCCGACGGCGAGCGGATAGCGACTATTCGCGATGTCATCGTCCGTTACGGCGAAGAAGACTACCCGCCGGTCGTCGGTCTCGTCGCCCGCTACCGGCGACGCCTCTTCTTCATGCCCCGAAGGAATATCTCGACTCTCGGCGAACACGGCGCGAAGATGAACTGCGGCGTTCTTGATCTGCGCCCGTTCACGCGCCGGACCGGGGAGGTACTTCTGAACAAGGACGTCCTTGATAATCAGCTGATCGACGTTGACGGCAAACGGGTCGTTCGCGTCAACGACGTGCTGATAATTCAGGTCGCGGATTCCTGGCGCGTGAGCGGCGCCGATGTCTCGTTCCAGGGATTCCTCAGAAGACTACTGCCAAAGCGATTTTACGGGAGTTCGAAGGCGGTCGAGGTCATCGACTGGGCCGACGTCGGTTATCTCGCGACCGACTCCGCTTCGGCGACCGTGAAGCTAAAATCCTCAAAAGACAAGCTTTCACGGCTTCATCCGGTCGAAATCGCGCAGCTCGCCGAAGCGCTCTCGCCGATTCACCGGACCGAGATCGTAGAATCGCTCGATGACGAGATCGCGGCCGATATCCTCGAGGAGATGTCGACCGAGAATCAGGCCCGTATCCTCGAGGAAATGGAGAAAGAGCGCGCGGCCGACATTCTCGAGGAGATGTCGCCCGACGACGCGGTTGACGTCCTCGGGGAGATGAACGACGAAAAGGCGCAGGAACTTTTCGATCTGATGGAAGACGACGAGAAGGCCGACGTCGCGGAGCTCATGTCATTCGCTCACGACACCGCCGGCGGACTGATGACGACCGAATTCGTCGTGTTCCCGAAATCGCTGACGGTTGCCCAGGCGATCGCGCGGCTGCGCGATATGGCGGAAACGCCGAACATGATCTATTACATTTATATCGTCGAAGAGGAGCATTCCTGGAAACTGTGCGGGTTGATCTCGCTGCGCGGTCTGATCCTCGCCGACCCGACGCTGCAATTGTCGGAAGTCATGCGTGAACAATTCCAATTCGCGCACCCGAACGACGACGCCGAGGAAGCCGCGCAGAAGATAGCCGAATACAACCTGTTGGCCTTGCCGGTTATCGACGATGAGGGCGACATCGCCGGGATCGTAACCGTCGACGACGCGATGGAGATCCTGTTGCCGAAAAATCTCGACCGGCGCTTGCCAAGGTTGTTTGGCTAACGGCCTGCGGCCGATTCCAAGATTCCAGAATTCCAACGACCTTCGGCCAATTCCATTTCCCGGCCGATCAATCACTATTCTGTCAAATCAACTCAAGCCCTTGGAATCTTGGAATGATGGAATCGGCCGCAGGCCGTTGGAATCTATAGCTTATAGCGCACCTTCTTCCGCCTAAGTTCGCCGTCCTCGAGATCAAAATTCTGAAGTCTGATCGTCACGTCGGCGGTCAACGAAAGATCGTCTCGTTTCCCGCGGGCCAAATGAAAATGGCCCGCCGCCGCGATCATCGCCGCGTTGTCGGTCGACAGATGTTTCGACGGGAAATGGACCGGAATGCTTCGTGAAGCGCCAAAGCTCTCAGCCGCGTCGCGGAGCGCCATGTTGCAGGCGACGCCGCCGGCGACGATCAGCGTTCGCGGACCGAGTTCGTCGGCGAGTTTCTCGACATTCGACATCAGGCTCCGGACCACCGTGGCCTGAAACCCGGCGGCGATCTCCCTGATCCGTTCCGTCGGCTCGCCGCCGTCGGCGACCGGTTCGACACCGTTCTCGCGGACATATCGCGCGACCGCGGTTTTGAGTCCGCTGAAACTGAAATCGGGACGGCCGTCAGAGATCTTTGCGACCGGAAACCGCACCTTGGACGGGTCGATGCCGCGCGAGATCGTCTCGATCGCCGGCCCGCCCGGATACGGCAGTCCGAGCAATTTTCCAACCTTGTCAAACGCCTCGCCCGCTGCGTCGTCGCGGGTCCTCGAAACGACTCGATATTTTCCTTCTTCCGGAATGTAGAAAAGATTGGTGTGTCCGCCGGACACGACCAGCGCAAGCGCCGGATATTTGACCGGAGGATTTTCGAAATTGACCGAATATACGTGGCCCTCGATGTGATTGACCCCGATCAAAGGAAGTCCGAGACCGAACGCGAGCCCCTTCGCGTAACTGACCCCGACAAGCAGCGATCCGATCAGTCCGGGCCCGCGCGTGACCGCGATCGCGTCGATCTCAGTGAGACCGACGCCGGCCTTTGCGAGAGCCTCATTGACCACGGGACGGATCTTGACGAGATGCTCGCGTGCCGCCAGCTCAGGAAAAACGCCGCCGAACGGACGATGGAGTTCGATCTGCGACGAAATTACCGACGAGACGATTTCGCGTCCGTCGCGCACAACGGCCGCCGCGGTCTCGTCGCACGAACTTTCGATCCCGAGAATCAGCACGGACCAATTATAGATGAATCGCGATCAAGTTCGCTCGATCGCCTTTATGGTTTGGATGAAAGGATTGTGACCGTGTCATCGAACGGCATTACCGCGAGGCGGTGTCCATCCGGATGAAACCTGACGCCCCAAACTCCGTTCGCGAACGCGACCGACAGTAGTTTTGCGCCGGTCGCGGTATCCCAGACGCGAAGTGTTTGGTCCGAAGAAACCGAAACGACCCGCTTTCCGTCAGGACTGATATCCGCACCGTTTACCGACTCATCGTGTCCGACGAACGACCTGACCTCCTTTCCCGCTCTTACGTCGTAGAGTTTGAGCGTCTTGTCGCCGGAAGCCGATACGAGCCATCGACCGTCCTTCGAAAAGACCAGAAACGAGATTCTCGATTTGTGCGTCGCGAATTGCGCCGCCTTTTTTCCGTTCGAGGTATTCCAGACCGTTACCGAACCATCGCTCCCCCCGGTCGCGAAATGCGTTCCCGAAGGTGAGTACGCCGCAAACAAGACCGCATTTCCGTGATCGACCTTGAGGAGCTCTGCGCCGGTCCCGACGTCCCAGAGTTTCGCCGCGTTATCCGCCGAAGCGGTGAGCAGTTTTTTGCCATCGGGACTGAAGGCGACCGAAATCAGCTGCGGGGATTTGATCTCCTCGAATTCCCGAATCCCGCTCTTCGCGGCGATTTCCCATAGTTTCACCTTTCCGTCGTTCCCCACGCTCGCAGAGAGTGCCCCGTCGGGCGCAACTGCCACGGCGTTTGACGACTGCACATGCCCCTGCCAGGAGTCGGTCTTCACACCCGAATCGACGTCCCATTTCGTTATGGCGCCGAGCCATCCGGCCGTCAATGCCGATTTCCCGTCAGGGCTGAAAGCGATCCCATAAACGGATGCCGGATGCCGCCAGATGTTTCGACGCGCCACCGCGTCGGCCGCCGACCAGACCTTGACAACCCCGTCGCCGCCGGCCGAATAAACGGTCTTGCCGTCCGGGGAAACGGCTGAAGCAATCACGTTCTTCGTGTGGCCGTGAAGAACAGCGATTTCGGACCCCGAAACCGGATCCCAGATCCTGACGGTCTGATCGGTCGATGCCGTTACGATCGTCTTTGAATCGTTGCCGAAAGCGACACCGTTCACCCACTTGTCGTGACGTGTCCGACCACTGCCTATGTTGCGCATCAATGATCCGTCCGCAACGCGCCAGATGCGGACCGATGAGTCTTTGCCGCCCGCGGCGAGCATCGCACCGTCCGGACTGAATGCGATCGACTGAACGGCTTTGTAATCGTCGTTGGCCTCCGACTTGAAAACGACGGGCGTGCCCCATGTTCCGACATCCCAAACCGCGACCGTATCCTGGACCTCCCAACTCCCGACCGCGAGTTTCGAACCGTCCGGGCTATAAGCGATCGAGACGATCGGTTTCACACCGTACTCAAGTTCGCGAACCAATTTGCCTTCGGCCGAATCATGGATCTCGACGATCCCGATGACATTCGCGCCGCCGCCGCGGATGAACCACGAACACGATGCGAGCGATTTCCCGTCGGGACTGAAGGCCAGGGCCGTGATCCCGCGGCCTTTTCCCTTGATCGAGTAATGCTGCTTGCCGTCGGCGACCGTCCAAACCCGGACGGTGTGGCCGGAATACGCCGCGGCGACTCGTGATCCGTCAGGGCTGAATGCAACGGACTGCGGTGTGAGTTTTTCATCCGGGAACGAGAAGCGCTCGGCCCCGGTTGCCGCGTCGAGAATCCGGACACGTTTGTCGGTGCTGGTTGTCGCCAGCAGTTTTCCATCCGGGCTGACCGCGATCGATGTTACGGATCCGTCGTACCCGGAAAATGTTGCCGTCGATTGATCGGTGCCGGCGTTGAGGTAACCCCACTCCCAGCCGCGATATTTTGCCGGAGCCGCCGCAAGCCAACGCTTCGCTTCGGCGGTCTCGTGCAGCCTGAGACTCGCTGCGGCAGCCGCGATGCTGGCAGAATAAAGCGTGTATTCCGGGTCTGAATCTGCGGCGAAGGCCGGCAGTTGTAGCGCGCAGGCTGCCAACAGAATGCCGGCGATCAAATGTTTGAATTTTATTGTCATCACAATCATGGTCACGATTATCTTCCCTGCGGCATGAAAGATATTGCAAGAATTTTACCTTTCGGACGATTTGGGCCATGACTCGATCACGTCCCAGTTTTCGCGCGAAAGTTCGACGCCCTCCGGAAAGTGTTCGACAAAGTCCGCCCTGAGGCGCGCGGCTTCGCGGCTCAGGTAGCCGTCGAGGTCGTTTGACTCGTAGCAGACCCGGAACCTGTTCCCCGATCTGCTGAATCTTACGGAGACAAAAAATCCGGTGGCCAGCAGATCCGGAACGTGGCGGTTGCGCATGTATGACTCATAATCGGCAGTCAGGTCCGGCCTCACCGTCGCGGTGATCTCGTAAATTACATTCATTGAGCTTTTACGGCCTCTTTCCTTCGTTCCAGGCTGGTTTGAAGCTTGAATTCACGAGCCACCTGACGGGTTTCACCATCGAATTGATCGCGCGGGTCATGTGTCCGAAGTCGATCGTCGAGACTTCGTCGCTGGCCTGATGATAGTCTTTATGGAGTCCGTAACTCGAGACCGTGTGTGCGACGATGCCCTCGCGCGCGAGCGTGAAGTTGTCCGACCTCTGGAAAAAGTTCTGCTCGGGATGAGGGTCCGCGACAAGCTTCGCGCCTTGTTTCGCCAACTCCGGTCCGAGGTTCGACCGGTCGTAACCGGTCAGCCAAAGTTCGTCCGCCGCGACCTTTGGATCAGGCCGCCCGATCATCTCGAACTGGAGGTTCGCGACCAGTTTGTCTTTCGGAAATCCGAGATTTCCGACAAAATATCGCGACCCGAAGCCACCCGCTTCCTCGCTGCCGTAGAACGCAAAATAGACCGTTCGCCTGGGCTTCTTCCCCGCCGCAAGAACCCGCGCGAGTTCGATCACGGCGACACAGCCCGAAGCGTCGTCGTCGGCGCCGTTATAGAGATTGTCTGGGCTCTGGGCGTTCTGACGGACGCCCAAATGATCGAGATGCGCGCTAAGCAGAACAACATCTGACGATAGTTTCGGATCGGATCCAGTGATCTTGCCGACCGCGTTCCAGGTCTGCTGCTTGGTCGCCGGCGCCAGTTCCCCGCCGAATTCGACTTTTGTCCCATCCGTCAGCGCGGCGATCTGCGCGGCCGCGTCCTTGCTGATGATGATCAGTGCCGGCCCATTGTTGGGTTTGCCATTGATCGAGGTGTAGCCGGGCTTACGAACTGCGAATCGCGTCCAATTCGAGCGCCACTGCGGCGTTTCTTCAACGATGATCGCGGCCGCCCCGGACGCCATGAGCACATTGAAGGCATCGTTCGCCGGCTGCCGACCGTCGGTTTTCAGGAACACCATCGCGCCGTCGCTCGGTTTGGCGTCAGCGGTGAGCTTTTGCAGGGGGCCGCTCGCCGCAGCGGAATTCACGCGGAAAACGACCATCTCCCCGCCATGTTCAAGCGTTCGATCGCCAAATTTCAGCGTGGGGTTCTTGGCGAACGTAATGCGGTCGATCTCGATGGTCTGAATGAACGACGGCGCACCGGCCTGATCGTTCTGACCGGCCGGCTCAATGCCGAACTGCGCCATCATCGAAGCGAAGTAAGTTGCGGCGATGCGCTCGAATCCGGTTCCGCTGCCGCGTCCCTGAAGGGCATCGCCCGCGAGAAAGTCCATATTTGCACGGACGTTGCGCTCGAGAACTACGTCCGACTTTCGGGCCTCAGTCGAGCCGGAGACCATCAAGAAGAACAACAGCAGTGAAAATGCGATCTTTGATCTGATGAATTGCATGATTTGTCAATGTTGCCAGAAAAAAGGGGAAAAGGGGAAAAGGGGGAAAGTGAAAAAAGGTAAAAAGGGGAAAAGTGAAAAAGGGGAAAAGGGGAAAAAGGTAAAAAGTGAAAAAGGGGAAAAGGGGAAAAGGGAAAAAGTGAAAAAGGGGAAAAGGGGAAAGGTGAAAGCTGACTCCGTGAATAGATTCTCTCTCAATGCACTTGCGGGATTCGAATTCGGAACCGGGTTGGAAGCCATTGCCACGACTTTTCCCCTTTTCCCCTTTTTCACTTTTTACCTTTTTTCACTTTCCCCCTTTTCCCCTTTCCCCCTTTTCCCCTTTTCCACTTTTCCCCTTTTCCCCTTTTTCCCTTTTTCA
>JAKQII010000337.1 GCA_029557535.1 Acidobacteriota bacterium | reverse complement strand
ATCGGCGTTCGTCACGTCTGCCAGCAGATTCGAGTAGCTCCGGTTGATCGGGTCGAAATTGTAGCCCGCAAGCGTCGGTGTGATCGTATAGCTGCCGCCCGCAGCGAGTCCGGCAAAACTGAAGTTCCCGCTGCCGTCGGTCGTGGTCGTGCCCGTTTGGTCGCCGCTCAGCGTCACCGTCACGCCGCCCAGGTTCATGTTCGCCGCCGGGAAATTGTACTGCTGGATGTTCCCGGAAACTGTATGAACGGATGCCGCTTGGGTTGTAAATCTCCAGCTCGGACTCGTAACCGTGTTGTTGCCGTCGCTAACGGTCGCGTACCATTCATACTCGGTGTTCGGATTCCTGCCCGGCCAGGAAATGCTGTTGGAGCCTGGTACCGGGACATTCGTATTTGTGCCGATCACCGTATATTGCGCACCGGCGCCCTGCATATCGTAACTAAGGTCAAACTGACTGCTTGAATCCGTTTCAAATTGGTCAAGCCATGGCGAATAGGTTTCAACATGGATTTGGTTGTTAGCGGGCGAGAAAGTCATAATCCTGAGCCACCCGTTGCCGCCGTTGGTTCTTGCCTGATAATCCGAAAGGATCGAATTGACCGTGTTGCCGCCGAATGTATCGGATCTGCGCCCTTCGTCGTGGACGTGCCCCGAAAGCATCAGAAAAAGATTCGGATTGCCTTTGAGCGCATCGTATATCGCCTGCCCTTGCGCACCAAAGGATCCCGGGTTGCCTGCATTCACGATCCAGTGGCTGACAATGATCGCGCGCCGGTTGCTGTTCGTCTGCAGCAAGTCGTTAGCCCACGACAGGACGGCCGGGTTGGCCGTCGGGTCGTACTCGAGATGGATCACAATGAAGTCCATCCCGCTCGCGCTGAAAAGCTGGTAGTGGTTATCGTTATTTGATCCGTAGTGGCCGCCATAATAAGTGCGCCCGTTGAACCGCGATGTGCCGAAGAACTGGTTGTAGAACGTTGTTGTTCCGTTCGCATCGCCGATCGGTGACTGGTCATGGTTGCCCACCGCAATGCCGTACGGAATTCCCTGAGACAACCCGGTGGTCAAGGGGTCTTCGATCAAGCTCATAGCCGCGTCGGCGACATTCCATTCGACCGGGTTCCCGCCGTTGTCGCCATTTTGGACGCAGTCACCGAGCTGTGTCACGAACACAATGTTTCGCGACGCCCGCTGGTTGACGATCCATTGCGTCTGTGAGTTGAACATCGCCGGGGTTCCGCCGTTCAGGCTCGAGGAATAGAACTGTGTGTCAGGAAGTGCGACGATCGTGAAATCGGGCGCGGGCGTGGCCGATACCGGTCGTCCGTAATACGTAACCGTCAAAGGATCGCCGTCCGGGTCAGAAACGTCGACGGTCAGGTCAGGGGAAAGTGCAACGTTCGTAGAAGCGTCCGCCGGGGCGACGAGTACCGGCGAATTCGGCGGCTGGTTCGGCGGCGTTGAACTGTATGTCACGGTGAGCTTCGGGCGATCGCTGACGGTTGCGTAATCGCTGGATCTTGAATCGGTGCCGTTCGTTCCCGTGGGGCGGATAATCCATCCGCGGTTAAGCGCCGGATTGCTTGCCCAGGCAGTTAGACTGCTCGTCACATCAACCGTTTGGACTCCGAGCGGACTTCCGGCGGCAGTGCCGACAAAACCGCCGTACTCGTCGGCCTGGACATCCGGTTCACCGCCAAAATCGTTGAATGTGGAACTCTCCGTCCAGTCGATAACAACTTCATTTACGTTTCCTGTGTCACCTGTTTCAAAGACCGTATAGGTCAAGGTCGCAGATGTAATGTACGTCCCGGGCGGAATTTGTCCTGCACCCGCACCAAACAGATTGTCGAATCTGATCAGTGTGTACTGCGGTTCGGTGCCGGTGCCTTCGGCGAGATCCCATTGGAGATCCGCGTTCGCGCCCTGAGGGGTCGTTGGTTGCGACCCTCGAAGAAACGTGTCGACCGTTCCGCTGTATCCGTTCACTCCATCTTGGAACGTCACCGTCGCCGCCACAGGATTCGGCGTGACAGCGTTAGAGGCGGCGGAGGCCGGACCCGGGCCAAACGAGTTGATTGCGGCCACCGTGAATGTATAACTCGTCCCGTTGGTCAGACCCGGGATATTCAAGCTAGTTGCCGCCGACCCGACAAGGATGGGGCTTTGAGCCGTTGACCCAATATACGGAGTTACGCTGTAGTCAGTTATCGGGCTGCCCCCGCTCGACGCCGGAGCTGTCCAGGAGACCTGGGCATTCGAGTCTCCCGCCGACGCGATGACAGCGGTTGGTGCTCCGGGTACGGTCGCCGACGGAATATTAAACGGAGCCCCCGGAGCGACCCATGCATAATTGCTGCCGGTTATCGTTCCGTCTGCGGGCACCGAAATTGAGTCGCCGACAGTCGTTCCGGCTCCCTCATTCAAACCCCAACGGGCAACCAATCCGCTGCCGGAAGTGAGTTCACTGTTGATATCGGCCAAGATCTGTGATTGCGTGCGGGCCACGTTCCAGATTCGGGCCTCGTCGATGACTCCTTGGAAATATCCGTTTGGCGAGCCGGTTGATGTGATCATCGTTCCCAAACCGGCTCGCTGGGTAGTATCGGAACGTGGTGTGAACGCCCCCACAACGAGTGTTGTTTCCAGGTTGCCATTCAGGTAGAGTTTCCACGTAGTTCCGTCATAGGTGGCTGCGGCGTGATACCAAGTGTTGTTAGCGATCGCGGTTACGCCGCTGACCGGGTGATTGAGTCCGGTAGCCGTATCCTCGAAATCGGCACCAATCACATCCGTTGCATCGTTGATCACCAATACCCAATTGGCATCTACCGTTGAACCATCACTTTCCGGTGAGCCATGTGTAACCAGCGGGATTGCATTTGCAATTCCGCCTGTTCCGGTAGTGTTCGATGTGCCGGCGCCGGTCCGTTTGAACCAGGTCTCGATCGTAAACGTCGCCAGATCGAGTTTGGCGGGATCGCCGAATGTAACGTAGGTCCCGGAGGACGACGTGAATTCTAATGCTCCCGGCACGATCGCAGGAACCGCATTCACTTCGTTCGAGGCGCCGGATTCGTTGGAATTGGTATCCACGGCCGTGATGACGTAGTAGTAGATCTGGCCGTTGGTCAGCCCCGTATCGTTGTAAGCGGTGCCGGTTACAAGTGTCCCGCCGTTTATCGGACCGGTAAGAAGGACCGGTGAAGTAGTGCTCCGGTAGATGTTGTAACCCGCCAGATCGCCCTCTGAGTTCGCGGCCCACGACAACGCAACGGTCGTGTTCCCCGGTGTCGCACTCAGACCCGTCGGTGGCGCGGGCGGTACAGTGTCAGCCAATGGTGTTCCGCTTACTTCCGAAGATGTCGGTGACAGGTTTCCGGAGGTATCGACGGTTCTGACGACGTAATAGTACGGCGTCCCGAGGATCCCGGTAGAATCGGAGAACGTCGTGCCGGTGATCAGGACGCCGTTG
>JAKQII010000322.1 GCA_029557535.1 Acidobacteriota bacterium | reverse complement strand
TCAAATATCCGGAGGAACGAACGATGAGAAACACGTTGCTCGTAGCGGCTGTTTTAGCTCTCTTCGGCATTGCCGCAAACGCCCAATCGAAATGTCGCGGCCGGACGGTTGAGAAACTGGCTGGCGAAATATCACGCTTATTCGAGAACCGCAAATTGAATCAACTCGACTCAACGCGGCCGTATCTTTCGACCTTCGCGGTCCGCATCGAGAATTCGCTCGCGGAAGACGGCAGCAAGGATCAATACCGGACACAGCGATTCAAGACCTTCCGGTCGGCCGAAGCCTGGTTGCAGAAACGCGACGTCAAGGACGAGGACATGATCTATCCGACCCGCGAGTCGAATCCCCTGATCTCGTGCAAGAACGGCAACTGCCGGTATGATCTGAAGGGCCTTCTGCACAATCACCTGTTTCTCCAGAGATTTACCTACGGATACAAGAAGAACGGCTGTCCCTACGTCAAAACGATCTTTATCGTCGACGGGGACTGAGGTCCGTGATCAGTGAGCGGTGAACATTATGGTCGCGGTCAACTGTTAGCGAATGCTAGCAGAAGCACCGCAATCTCCCGATCAACAATTGTTTGGAGGAAAAGATGGCGCATCAAAAGAACAATAAGCTGGCAGCGGTTCTTCGAGGATCCTTGATGTCGACCCTGATTCTGATCTGCGCTGTTTGTGCGGTAGCTCAAGCACCGAAGGTGTTCGGTTTCGGAGGATACAACAGTGATCAGACGGCGCTTGTGGGAGGAATGGACGACGTTACTCTCACTCTCGTGAATCGAACCTCGGTCCCGGTTAGTTATTTCTGGGTCGATAACAATGGAAAAGAAACGCTTTACGGCACGATAAATCCCGGAAACTCGACCCGGCAGGGCACTTATGCGGGGCATTGGTGGAGGTTCAAGTTTGGAAACGGAGCTATCGTCGGCGCGTTCGCCGCGACCAACAGGACAACCCAGATGGTCGAGATAGTTTCGGGTCCGATCAACGCCGGGCCGATCTGGAATCAAAAGGATGCAATTGATAAATGCAATCGGATCGCGAGTTCGCGCGGCGGCGCCTGGACAGGCGGATGGTGGACGACCGTTCAGGGACAGATGTCGGTTTGCGACATCGCGAATTTAAGATTTCCGCCGCCCCCGCCGACGAACGTCAATCTCAATATCAGGAACATGACGAAATCCCCGGTTCGTGACTATAACATGAGCAACGGCGCTTCGCTGATGGGCACGATCGGCGTCAACGGGTCGATCTGGCGAAGACCGATTCCGGGCAATCGCTGGCGGTTCGTTTTGGATAACGGTACTGTCGTCGGCGACTACGTGGTCTCTCAGAGCGGCACGCAGGAGGTTCGAGTGATCAGCGGCCCGGTTAATGCCGGTCCGATCTGGAATCAGCAGGACGCAGTTGAGAAATGCAATCGGTTGGCTCGGGCCCGGAACGCGGTCTGGACCGGCGGATGGTGGACCACCGTGCAGGGACAAATGTCGGTTTGCGAACTGGCGCAGCTCAACTACTAACGCAGGTACGCAAAGTAAGACTTAAAAAAGGCAAAAGTAGAAAAGGGCGGAACCGGCGTGTCATCCGGTTTCGCCCTTTCACTATTTACGTCTCACTATACTACGACTGCGAACACCTTCACGCTCGCGGCATAGTCGTTGACGTTGTACTTCTTCAGCAGTTCGGCGAATTCCGAATGGAGTTCGGACGACGGCGCCGGCGAGCAGCAGCCGGTGTCGACCGTCGGCAGCGAGCGCGA
>JAKQII010000319.1 GCA_029557535.1 Acidobacteriota bacterium | reverse complement strand
CCCGGCGATGTGGTCCTCATCAGATCTGGTGATCGGATCCCGGCGGATGCGCGACTCATCGAGTCGCACAGTCTCAAGATTGAAGAATCCGCGCTTACCGGAGAGTCGGTCCCGGTTGAGAAATCAACGGAAAAACTCGATCAAGGCATATCACCCGCCGACCGGCGCAACATGGTCTTTGCCGGAACCGCGGCGGTTTACGGGCGCGGCCGCGCCGTTGTGACCGCGACGGGTATGGACACGGAGTTCGGTAAGATCGCGCTGATGCTCGAAACGGTCGAGTCCGGCCGGACGCCGCTTCAGAAGAATCTCGACAGGATCGGTTCCATGCTGGCGCGGGCGGCACTTGTGATCGTCGCCGTCATTGTCGTCCTCGGCGTCGTTCGCGGCCAGCCGCTGATCGACATGGTGGTATTCGGCATAGCGCTTGCAGTGGCAGTCGTCCCCGAAGCGCTGCCGGCGGTCGTCACGATCTCGCTCGCGATCGGCGTTCAGCGTTTGGCGAAGCGGAATGCGCTGATGCGGAAACTGCCCGCCGTCGAGACGCTCGGCAGCACCTCCGTCATTTGCTCGGACAAGACCGGAACGCTGACGCGCGACGAGATGACGGTGCGCAGGGTCTGGTCGGGCGGCGAGACATATGAAGTAACGGGATCAGGGTATGATCCGGCGGGACGATTCGAGATAGACGGCCGTGAAACCGATCCCGACGGGCTTGCCCGCGATACGCTCGCCGCGGCGACACTTGCTTCGGATGCAATGGTCGAGCTTGACGGGAGGACGGGACTTTGGAACGTCAAGGGCGATCCGACGGAAGCCGCTCTGATCGTCGCCGCCATGAAAGCCGGCTTCATTCCCGACGATCTGTCGGATCGTTTCCCGCGCATCGCCGAAATTCCTTTCACCGCCGAAACAAAGCGGATGACGACGCTTCATGACGGGCCCGACGGTAAGATCGCATACACGAAGGGAGCGCCCGAGGTGATCGTCGAATCGTGTTCGAAGTTCGCAACGGCAAACGGCGAGATCGCGATGGAAGCGGCAGAAGCGGAAGAGGTTCTCGAAACCGCGCGTTCGATGGCCGAAGGGGCATTGCGGGTACTCGCGGTCGCCCGGAAATCTGCGACTGAGCTTTGCAATGCCGAAACGGGAATGACGTTTCTCGGGCTGCTGGGAATGATCGATCCGCCGCGCCCCGAAGCCCGCGGCGCCATCGCCACCTGCCGGACGGCCGGAATCCGCCCGGTACTGATCACCGGCGATCATCCACTGACGGCAGCCGCCGTGGCACGTGAGATCGGTCTCCTCAACGAGGGGCGAACCGTGACCGGAAAAGAACTGGACCGGATGGACGACCGGATCCTCGAGGACGAAGTCGAGAGCATCGATGTCTTCGCGCGGGTGTCGCCGATCCACAAACTGCGTGTGGTTTCGGCACTTCAGGCAGGCAACCGGATCGTCGCCATGACGGGCGACGGCGTCAATGACGCGCCGGCGCTGAAAAAGGCCGACATCGGGATCGCGATGGGGATCACCGGCACCGACGTTTCGAAGGAAGCGGCCGCCATGACGCTCACCGACGACAATTTCGCGACGATCGTCGCCGCGGTCGAGGAAGGCCGGGCGATCTTCGGGAACATCAAAAAGTACTTGATGTATCTTTTGTCGTGCAATATCGGCGAGATCGGGTTGATGGCGGCGACGGCGCTCGCCGGCCTGCCGCTGCCGTTGACCGCGGTTCAGCTCCTTTACGTCAATCTCGCGACCGACGGTCTGCCGGCACTCGCGCTTGCCGTCGATCCGCCCGATAACGATCTGATGCGGCGTCATCCGCGGGATCCGAAACGCGGTGTCTTTACGCGGCCGGTCGTGACCCTGATGATCGTCGGCGGCGTCTGGTCGACGCTCGCGAATCTCGCGGTTTTCACATACGCGCTCGGACACCGGAGCCATTCGGAAGCGATGACGATGACGTTCGCGACGTTGGTCGTCATCCAGTTCGTCAATGCGTACAACTTCCGTTCGGATCGCCGATCGCTGTTCTCGAGACCGTTCGCCAATCACTGGCTGAACGCGGCGATCGCGTGGGAGTTGTTGCTG
>JAKQII010000317.1 GCA_029557535.1 Acidobacteriota bacterium | reverse complement strand
TCGCTGACGTTTTGATCAAACGCTATGAAAGATCGCGGATAGGGACGAATTGCGATCTTCCCAATCGAAAATCGCAAATCGAAAATCGCAAATGGAATGTGCCATCGCTCTTTTGCGCTGGCGCGTACCGCGGACGTGACGGATTAAACGTATTTTCACCGTTTATTTCAGTGAAGATCCACCGGGATCCGTGTGATCCGCGTCAGCGCAACGCGCCGGCAAGTTTGGGCCAGGAATCATGCAAATCGCCGTTTCTCCCAATCGCAAATTGAAAATCGAAAATCGCAAATGGAATGTGCCATCGCTCCGCGATTCGTTGACGTGACAATCAAACGTATACGAAAGATCGAGGATAAGGTCGAATTGCGATCCCAGATTCGAAATGGGAAGAAATACATCGGATCCTGACGGGGAGGATTGCTTCAATCCGGCCGTCTTTTTGTGTAGAATAGTGCGCGGTTCTGCACGATGCCGTTATGCGCCATGCGCCGAGGTCGCAAAATCAGATCAATCTCGCAATCGCGTTGTTGGCCGTTTTCTTGACGGCCGCGTGCATCATTACGGGCGGCCGCGACTCCGGTCCCGAGAAGCCATCGCCATCGGCGAGTCCCGAAGATTCGGCAACGCCTGTTGCCAAGAAGTCCGAAAGTGCCGATTCCAAAGAAGATAAAGGTGATTTCAAGGTCGAGTACGCGAAGTTGTCATCGGCGCGGTACGAGTCGCTCGACAAAAAAGTCAGGAACGAACGTCTGCTTGAAAATGCCGCTGAGGAACTGAACCGGGCGCTGAAGCTTCCGGAAGATGTTTACTTAACGGCGCGGGACTGCGGCGAAGCGAACGCCGAGTTCGATCCGAACACGCAAAAGATCACCGTCTGTTACGAATTGATGGAGCGCTTTTACAACCTCTATCGTTCTGACGGTATGAGTTCCGACGCGGCCGATGCGAAGATGTTCGACGCCATTCGTTTCGTCTTTCTGCACGAGGTCGGGCACGCGATGATCTATAATTACAACTTGCCTATCATGGGCAACGAAGAGGATGCGGCGGACCGTTGCTCGTCGTATATCAACATCGAAGAACTTGGCGAAAAAGGAGTCAAAGCGGTGCTTGCGGCGGCCGACGGGTTTCGGATCGATTCGCGGCGCGAGTCGCGTTCGAAACGCGATCTGGCAGACGAGCATCTGTTGCAGGAGCAACGGTTTTACAACTCGCTATGCATGATCTACGGTTCCAATCCGGACAAGTACGAGTACTTCGTCGACGACGGATATCTGCCTGAAGAACGCGCCCGGCGCTGTCCGCAGGAATACCAGCGAACCGTCGACAGTTGGGTCAATCTTCTCGCGCCTTGGCGCAAGGACAAGTAGCCTCCGGACGTGCGATCGGAATCGTCCGGAGTTTATTGGCTAATTTACGAAACACGAGGAAAAATGAAAAAACTGTTCAATCAACTGGCTTTCAAAAACAATACGCTGGTCAACGGGACCATCGCGCTGACGATCATTGCGATGATCGGTCTCGGATGTTTCTGCAACAAGGACAAGTGGAACCTTTCAAAGGACAACAAGGACACGCCGACGCCGACTTCGAGCGCGACGCCGAAGCCGTCGGCGACGAAGGAATACAAGAAGGCCGATGCGTCGAAACTTGAGATCCCTTCCGATGACGAGCTTCAGGACATGTCGAAGAAGACGCTTCTGGACTGGAACGACGCAATTACAAGCGCCGACTTTAGCGACTTCCATCGTTCGATTTCGAAGTTCTGGGCGAAGCAGACGAATCCCGACAAGATGAAATCCAGTTTCCAGAATCTGATCGACGGCGGCGCCGACATCAGCGAGATCAAGAATATGACGGCCAGTTTCAAGCGCGCGGGTGAGATCGAGCGCGAAGGTACTCTCAAGAAACTGATGATCGAAGGAAGCTACGACACGTCTGGGATCAAGACCGATTTCGAGCTGCAGTATATTCCGGAAGGCAAGGAATGGAAGTTGTTCGGGATCAGGGTCTACACGGGCGTCAAGCGACGGTAGTTTACGTTTGGTGGAGTTCCGCGTTCACGCGGCCGCACGTTGAGAGTCGTGAATCGTAGTTCGAAGGTTCCGATTGACGAATACGAGCCGGTCTGCCGATTGAACGCGGAACTCCGAACAACTGCAATTGCGTCCTGACGGAGTCGCCGCGCAGTAGCGCGCCGCTGAACGCTGACCACTACCTTTGATTTCTCAACCCCTGAACGCTAAACTTTCTCTTTCGAATCTTTTACGCCATGAAAATACACGAATATCAAGGGAAAGAACTGCTTCGGGGTTTTGGAGTGCCGGTTCCGCGCGGCATTGTTGCGCGAACGCCGGATGAAGCTGAAGCGGCGGCGCGCGATCTCGGAACCGACGTCGTCGTTGTGAAGGCGCAGATCCATGCGGGCGGGCGCGGCAAAGGCGGCGGAGTCAAATTGGCGAAATCACGCGAGGAAGCGCACGAGATCGCCAAGCAGATGCTCGGAATGCACCTGGTGACCCACCAGACCGGACCGGAAGGCCGCGAGGTGAAAACCCTCCTGATCGAAGAAGGGCTTCCGATCGACCGCGAATTCTATCTTGGAATCACTCTTGACCGTATTACCGGCCGCAATGTCTTCATGGCGTCGGCCGCGGGCGGCATGGATATCGAAAAGGTAGCCGAAGAGACTCCGGAGCTGATACTGAAAGAGGCCATCGACCCGAGCGTTGGACTTCGCGCATTTCAGGCGCGCAAAATGGCGTTCGGGCTTGGTATTCCGAACGAACTGATCGGCCAGGCGACGAAGTTCATGCTTGCGCTGTACGATGCGTACGTGAAGATGGACGCGTCGCTCGTCGAGATCAATCCATTCCTGCTGACGAAGGACAACCGTTTGATCGCGCTCGACGCGAAAGTAAACTTCGACGACAACGCGCTTTACCGCCACAAGGATTACGCGGAGCTTCGCGATCTGAACGAAGAAGAACCGCTCGAGATCGAAGCGTCGAAGTTCGATCTTAACTACATCAAGCTCGACGGCAACATCGGCTGCATGGTCAACGGCGCCGGATTGGCGATGGCGACGATGGATATCATCAAGCTTCACGGCGGCGAACCGGCGAACTTTCTAGATGTTGGCGGCGGTGCCTCGCAGGAACGCGTCGAGAACGCGTTTCGCATTCTGCTCGCCGATGAGCACGTCAAGGCCGTGCTGATCAACATTTTCGGCGGTATCGTTCGTTGCGATATGGTCGCGAGCGGCGTTGTCGCGGCGGCAAAGAATCTCGGCGTGAAAATACCGATCGTGGCGCGACTCGAAGGCACGAACGTCGAGGAAGGAAAGCGGGTGCTGAACGAATCGGGGATCGGGATCATTTCGGCCGACGGCATGAGTGACGCCGCTTCAAAGGTTGTCGCGGCCGCCGGAGCCTAGGGATTTGGGATTGCGGATTCCAGGATTCCAAGATTCCAAGATTCCAGGATTCCAAGATTCCAGGATTCCAAGATTCCAAGATTCCAGGATTCCAAGATTCCAGGATCACAAGATTCCAAAATTCCGGGATTTCAAGATTCCAAGATTCCAGGAATTCAAGATTCCAAGATCCGTTGACGAGGGATCTTGGAGTCGATCCCACATCCGCAATCCCACATCCGCAATCCCACATCCGCAATCCCACATCCGCAATCCCACATCCGCAATCCCGCATCCGCAATCCCGCATCCGCAAT
>JAKQII010000299.1 GCA_029557535.1 Acidobacteriota bacterium | reverse complement strand
CCACTGCCCACTGCCCACTGCCCACTGCTCACCGCTCACTGCCCACTGCCCACCGCTCACACAATTATCGCATTTCCGTGGTTTCTTGTGTCATACCGGATACCGACTTTCGCGCCCGGCGCATACCGGACCGGATCATTCCGCTGCTCGACGGTAAGTCGCTCGGACGACTCGAAATCCGTACCGGCGACCGAGTATGTGAAAAAGGCCACTTCCTCGTCGCCGCTGACCTCGGTGTCGATGATCGTACCGTCCGTGAGCCGGCCGCTCTTCAGTAAGGCTGCACGCCGCTCGCCATCGTTGAGCGGCCCTTTGCGGCGCCTGAATATCCCCAAAATTCCCATGTCAATCCATCAAGAAAGGAGGCTTGTCATACTTCGACCGCAGTTTGTTGACCGCCGCCAATACCGCCGGGCGTTTTATGATTCGGGCTTCAAGCGGCCGTTTTCCCGGAATGTCGATCATTATCAACCCAAGCAGAATCGTGAGAATACCTTGTCCGGGCACGCCCGGAAGAGAAAGAACGATCCCGAGCACGATCAAGATCACGCCGAAGATGTTCTTGGCGATCACCACGCCCCATCGCACGATCCATGAACTGCCGGGCATGAAGTCCTGCTGGTAGTGCGTGCTGAAGTAATTCTCGGGAAGCTTCACCATGACGATCGCGATCGCCACGAAGCTGACGCCGAGCGACAGGACGAAAAGTCCGACACCGACCAGAACCTGATTCAACGTCAGCGAATCCCAAAAACTCGCCAGCCAATTCATATTACTTCCCTTTTTCGTCGAGTTTACCGAATTCCCGCCACGTATAGATCATCCGGTGGACGAACGTCCAGAGCGATCCGACCGCCAGGACCCAGAGCACCTGCGGCATCCTATTGAACAGGAAGAAGTCCGAGTTCCAGTCCCAGGTGGACAACGCGCCGATAATGAACAGGACGATCCGCTCCGGCCTCTGCAGGAAACCGACATTTGCCTTGACACCGAACGCCTCGGCCCGAGCCGTCGTGTAACTGACCATGACCGAACCGATCCATCCGACGCCCGCCAAAAAAACATTGACGATCGAATGCTGCGGCGTATTCCCGGCGTAGAAGACCATGATCCCGAGGAAACAAACCATATCCGAGACGCGGTCCAACGATGAGTCGAGAAATCCGCCGAAGCGGGTCACGTTGCCTGTCAGGCGAGCGACGTTGCCGTCCAACATGTCGAACAGGTTCGCGACCAAAAGCACGACGCCGGCCCAGAAGAACTCGCCGATCCCGAACAGGATGCCGCAACCGACGTTGATCATGACGCCGATCGCCGTGAGGATGTTCGGATGTACTCCGGCGGACGCGAGCGATCGGACCATCGCATTGATGATCTTCATTGCTCCCCTGCCGATGCTTGCGCCAAACATAACGATTTTGGATCTACGATTTTGGATTTTGGATTTAGTCTTTCGGTCCAGGAATCTTCGCCATTCTGCGATTCGAAATCCGAAACCAAAATCCAAAATCTGAAATTAGCTTTCGTGTATCGTCGTCAGTCGATAGATCTCGAAGTTCCTGAAACCTGTCGGTGTCTTTACCTTCACTTCGTCGCCTTCCTCTTTTCCCATCAGCGCCTGACCTATCGGCGAAACGGTCGAGATCAATCCGTTCTCGGGGGCGCTTTCCTCCGAAGTCACCAGGCGGTAAGTGATCTTCTCGTCCTTGTCGATGTCGTACAGCACGACCGTTGAACCGTACGCCACGCGATCGGTCGGGATCTTCGAAAGATCGATCGATTCGACCTCGCTCAGCCGTTGTCTCAGCTGCATGATACGTGCCGTCACGACCGACTGTCGTTCAAGGGCCGCTTTGTACTCGGCGTTTTCACGCAGATCGCCGTATTCGCGGGCTTTCTGGATCTCCTTCGGAAGTTTGAAATGGAGCTCGTCCTCAAGCTCGTTCAGTTCCGCCTGTAATTTCTGTCTGACTGCTTCCATATCTTCTCAGTCGTCAGTGGTCTGTGGTCGGTGGTCCGACAATTGACGCGAACAACTCAATTTCAAAGTGTGTCCGGCCCCGGTTCTGGGCCCTTCAAACGTTGCGGTCACCGATCTCCTTCCCGATACTGACCACCGGCCACGAACCACTGACCACTCACCGCTTACAATTTCGCCTCATTCGGCGCCGCGAAAGAAATGCCGATGTCTCGCGCCGTTCGGACCAGTTGGCCGTCGATGCTGACCTTTTTGATGTTCGCCACGGCGTCAGCCAGCGGTACGGTCGTGACTGTCCCTGCCTGGAGCGCCACCATTTTTCCGGTCTGTCCGTTAAGCAGCGCCCGGACGGCGCACGCGCCGAAGTTGGTGCCGAGCATCCGGTCGAACGCATTCGGGCTGCCGCCGCGCTGGAGATGGCCGAGCACGACGCAACGCGATTCCTTGCCCGTTTCCGCTTCGATCCGACGGCGCAGGTGACTGCCAACGCCACCGAGCCGCAGCGCTTCCTTATCGAGGTAGATCGGCTGAGTACCGACCTCGACCGCGCCTTCCGCGACGACGACCACCGTGAATCTCGATCCGCTCTTTTCACGGGCTTTGATCTTATCGACGATCGAGTCGAATGAGAATGGGATCTCGGGAATGAGGATCACGTCGGCGCTGCCCGCGAGACCGGCGTGAAGAGCGATCCAGCCAGTGTTCCGGCCCATGACCTCGAGGATCATCACCCGGTCGTGCGAGGCGGCGGTCGTATGCAGCCGGTCCAGGGCTTCCGTCGCGATGTCGATGGCGGTCATGAATCCGAACGTAAGCTCGGTCGCGGAAAGATCGTTGTCGATCGTTTTCGGGACACCGATGACCGGGAATCCGTGCTTCTGAAATTGTTCCGCAATGGCGAGCGTACCTTCGCCGCCGATCACGATGAGAGCTTCGATCTCGAGCGCTTGAAGGTTGGAGATCGCCTCCGTGATCGGCATTTCCGGGATGACCAGTTTGCCATCGATGATCTTCGCGAAGCTCCCTTTGTTACGGGTTCCGAGAATGGTTCCGCCGCGCGGGAGAATTCCGCTGACAGCCTTCATCCCAAGCTTGATTACCTTTGGTTCACCCAATATGCCCTCGAAACTGTCTTCGATTCCGATGCATTTCATTCCAAACTCGCCGTGAGCGGTTCGGACAACGGCGCGAATTACCGCATTGAGTCCGGGGGCGTCACCGCCTCCCGTCAGAACTCCGATCTGTTTATACATAAAGAAACGTGATTCTTATCAACAAAGTCTGTATTTTACATTATGAGCGGGCAAACTCTGAAACCCGGCGAACAACCGCGATGTTACATCTCGGCGAACGACGGGACGCCAATTAAGCCGTCGCGGAGATCGTCTTTTTCGGTATGATCGGCCCGGCCTGCTCGACCTGAACTCATGTCAAAAGCATTCGTGAACAAGGCCGGCGCACAACGTGTTCGGGCCGGACATCTTTGGATCTACAAAAGCGACGTGAAGAGCGTCGAAGCGACCGGCGGAATCGTCGTTGAGGTTCTCGACGAGGCGTCGAATTTCGTCGGCAAGGCCTTCTACAGCGATTCATCTGAGATTTGTCTCAGGATCGTCACAACCCGCAACGAGTTGGTCGACGATACGTTTTGGCGGCGACGGATCGTCGAAGCGGCGTCGCGGCGCTCGATCTCGACGGCGAATGCGTTCCGCGTCGTCAATTCCGAGGCCGATCTCGTGCCGTCGCTGACGATCGACAATTACAACGGAGTCTTCGTCGTGCAAACCCTCAGCCAAGGGACCGATCGATTGAAGGAAACGATCTTCCGGATCATCGCAGATGAGTTTGCGCCGGTAGCCATCGTTGAACGCAACGACGCGAAAGTGCGGCTCCGGGAAAGTCTGCCGCTCGCCAATTCAATCGCGTTCGGCAAAATTCCTGATCCGCATTTCATCGAGCAGGACGGGATCAGGTTCCGTGTCGAGCCGCTCGGCGGTCAGAAGACCGGCTCGTTTCTCGACCAGCGCGAGAACCATTTCGCCGCGCGGAGGTTTGCGAACGGCCGGGCGCTTGACTGTTTCACGTTCGCCGGCGGCTTTGCGCTCAATCTCGCGAAAGTATGTGACGAAGTGCTCGGGATCGACATTTCCGACGACGCAGTCAGGGCGGCACGTGAAAATGCCGCGCTCAATGGGATCGACAACGTCCGTTTCGAATCCGCAAACGTATTCGACACTCTTCGGGACCTCGAAAGGCGCGGTGAACGATTCGACACGATCGTTCTCGATCCGCCGGCATTCGTCAAAACGCGGGCCGCGCTCAGATCAGCGGCGCGAGGTTACAAGGAGATCAACCTTCGGGCCCTGAAACTACTGAATCCGGGCGGAACGCTTATCACCTGCAGTTGCTCGCATCATTTCACCGAAACTATCTTTCTCGAAACGATGGGCCAAGCCGCCCGAGACGCCAAGCGACGGCTGCACCTGCTCGAGAAGCGCATGCAATCCGCCGATCACCCGGTCCTTTTGGGCGTTCCCGAAACGTATTATCTGAAGTGCTTGGTTTTCAGGGCGATCAGCTGATAAGCTTCCGCGCGCGGTCCATCGCTTCGACCGCCTTCAGGACCTGCTGATCGGCTTCGGTCAAGACCTGGCTCCCGGCCTCGGTCGAGTAGCTGGCGGTTGCGAGTTCCGCCCGCAGCCGCGTCTTCGCGAAATCGGCCTGGCTGTCGACATTTTCAGCGGTCAATCCGTTTTCCTTGTCGCTCGCGGCAAATGCGCGGAACGCCTCATACAATCGGTCCGAGATCACCAGATCGTTGTTGGCGATCGTCGGCACGAACGTCTGCTTGCCGCGTCGATAGTCTTCAAATCCTTTGACCGCGCCCGCGACAAGCTGCCGTGAGAAGTAGAATGCGGCTTCGCTGATCCGTCCGCGAAGCGGAGAGAACTTCGCCGGTGTCGCCTTGATATCGGGCTCGATCCCGCGACCGCCGTACAACGTCCGTCCGTCGGGCGCCGTAACCGGGCTTCCGATCGGTTTTGGTGCCCCGGAATCCTCGTCGTCGCCTTCGCCGTTATGCGTGTAGTAATCGTAGATCGATCCGTTCGTGTAGTCCCGCTGCAACGAACGTCCAAGCGGCGTGTAGTAACGCGCCGTCGTCAGCGTCAGGCCCGTTCCAAACGGCAGCTTGAATATCCGCTGGACGAGTCCCTTACCGAAACTGCCCGTGCCGACGATCACGCCGCGGTTATAATCCTGGACCGCGCCGGCAACGATCTCGGACGCCGACGCCGATCCTCCGTTGATCATTACAACCAACGGAAAACTATGCACGTTGCCGCCTTCCGAGACCAGCTCCTGGCTGTTTGCGTTGCGCGACCGGCCTTTGACGGATACAACCGTCTTGTCCTCGGAAACGAAGCGGCTGACGACCTTGATAGCTTGCGGTAACAGGCCGCCGGGATTATTGCGCAAATCGAGGATCAGACTTGTCATTCCCTGTTTCGAAAGCTCCCGGATCGCGTCATCCAACTCCTCGGCGGTCGTTTCCTGGAAACCGCCGCTCAAGCCAACGTAGCCGACACCGTCACGTAGCATGAAGTAGTTGCGGATCGACGGCAGTGGAACACCGCCGCGGACGATCGTGAATTCGATCGGCTTCGAACTTTCGACACGCTCGACCTTGACGACGACGCTCGTGCCTTCAATGCCGCGGACGTTCTTCGACACTTCAGAACTCGTCCATTTCGTGGCGTCCTTGCCGTCGACCTCGACGAACCGGTCGCCGTAACGGAGGCCGATCTTGTCGGCCGGCGTTCCCGGAAACACCGACTGCACGTAAACGCCGTCGCGGTGCTGGAGGATCGAAACTCCGATCCCGAAAAATCGCGACGATTGTTCCTCGAAAAGCTTTCGGAAATCTTCTGCCGTGAAATACGACGAATGCGGATCGAGAGTCCACAGCATGCTCTGGATCGACCGTTGCGTGAGATCCTCGTGATTGACTTTCCCGGCGTAATTCTGGTCGATGACGTCGAGCGCCTCACGATAATCGGCGGTAACCGACGCCGGCGTCAGCGAATCATCCGCGACAGAGCGCCGGA
>JAKQII010000295.1 GCA_029557535.1 Acidobacteriota bacterium | reverse complement strand
TGAGATCGAGGTCAACCTGAACGCCGGCGTACCTGTTGGTTCGATCACGTCGACCAGTCACGAGATCGAAACGATGCTGCTCGGCGCGAACGGCGGAAAGATCACGCTTCGCGACCAGAAAACGATTCCGAATAAAGACTTTGTGCTCCGATACGACGTTGCCGGAGCGAAAATCGAAGACGCTTTGCTGACCCACAACGGACCTAACGGCGGTTTTTTCTCGCTGATCCTTCAGCCTCCCGACACCTACAGGCTCGAAGACGTGACGCCGAAGGAGATCGTTTTCGTCCTCGATTCATCGGGATCGATGAGCGGATTTCCGATCGAAAAGGCGAAGGAAGCGATCAGACTATCGCTCAACGGACTTTATCCGGACGATACTTTCAACGTCATCAAGTTTGCCGGCGAAACCGATGTGCTTTTCCCCGAACCAATGCCGGCGACCCGGTACAACCTCGACCTCGCGCTCGAATATCTTGAGCGCAATGGGGCGGGCGGCGGAACCGAGATGATGAAGGCCATCGACGCCGCGCTGAAGCCGTCAACGTCGCTTAATCACATCCGAATCGTTTGTTTCATGACCGATGGCCTGGTCGACAACGAACGCGAGATAATCGCCGCCGTCAAAAAATACAATCATGCGCGGGTCTTCAGTTTCGGCATCGGCAATTCCGTGAACCGGTTTTTGCTCGATCGTATTGCCGAAGCCGGCCGCGGGGAGGCGACGTACATCTCCCGTCAAGACGATGGCTCGGCCGCGGCACGCAAGTTCTTCGAACGCGTTAGAACACCGATCCTTACCGACATTTCAATCGACTGGAACGGTTTGCCCGTGACGCAGGTTTACCCGTCTCGGATCGGCGATATGTTCTTGGCCAAACCGGTCGTGGTCAACGGTCGCTACACGAGGGCCGCTTCGGGAACGATAACGCTTCGGGGCAAGTCGAACGGACAGGAATTTGAACGGAAGATCGAAACTAAGCTCCCTGATTCCGAGCCGTCGAACAATGTTCTTGCGACGCTGTGGGCGCGAACGCGGATCGACGATATCTGGTCTTCGGGAATGAAATTTGATCGCGGCTGGGTTCAGGAACTGTCGCCCGAAGCTCGTAATGAGATCACCGCGATCGGGCTGAAATACTCCATCATGACCGAGTTCACGTCGTTCGTCGCGATCGACGAACAGGTACGCGGAGACGGCAGATCGAAACGATCGTTGGTACCGAACGGCGATCCCGATACCGGCGTGGGCGAGTTCGATGCCGTTTCTGTGAGTCGTAGCGGTTTGGGCCGCGGACAAGGCAACGGAACGGGCCGGACACCCGGCTTGTCCAGTGTTCCAAGTCTGGCTTCCGGAGGCGTCATCAACGGTAAGGCCGTCGAGCTGATCCAACCAAATTACCCGGCGGCCGCGATGGCAGTGCGTGCTTCCGGCCTGGTCGTCGTGCAAATCATCGTAGACGAGAAGGGAAAGGTAATCTCGGCGAGCGCAATTTCCGGACATCCGCTTTTGCGCGCGGCGGCCGTCAGAGCCGCGATGGCTTCAAAATTCGCCGTTACTCTGATCGGCGGAATGCCGGTCAAAACTTCCGGAGTGATCAATTACAACTTCGTTGCCGATCCGTTCCGCACCCGCGCGACTCAGGGCCAAGCCCGGAAGGAAATGACACCTGACGAAATCGAGGCTTTCGTTCGCGAAACGAAACAGCGTGAGGAACGGAACAAGGTCGCGAAGAAGCTTCACTTTTGGGTTTTCGGACTATTTGAGCGGATCAAAGAAGGCAAGACCGATCCCGCCGCAAACGAATCGCGCTTTGTGAAAAACGGAGTCGCTTCGGTCGAACTGAAGATCGCCGGTGACAATACGTCAACGTTGGAAAAACTAACGGAAATCGGCTTCGTTTTGTCGGCTTCGCCAGACGCGACAAAGTTGAAAGGCACGATCCCGATCGTGCGGCTTGCCGAACTGGTCAAGCTCGAAGCGATCGATCTCGTTTTGCCGTTTCCGTTTGATAATTGAAGCGTGTGACCTGAAACGGTTTTCCGGAATAGCTGATAGTTGATAGCCATTAGCTGAAGGCTCGTCTCGGAATCACCGGTCGGATCAAGACAGAGACCGAAAAGGAATCAGTCCTTCGCCTTTATCGAAAACACGAACCGTTTCAATCGCTTGTCCTTGAATTCGTAGCGACCGGTGTAGTCGTACTTCACTTTCTCGCCTTTTTCGTTCGTGAATTCGGCGCCTGGAATCTCGTAGACAAAAACGTCGCGACCGTTTTCGGTCAGCCGTTTGGTCGGCTCGCCCTTTTTCTTGATGATGTCCTTTGGTCCGGTGCGCATGTCGCTCGCGAGTCCTTCGCCGAGAAGCGCCGACGTCAGCGTCTCCTTTTTGCCGACATGGATCTTCGATTCACTGATAAAGAATCCGGTCTTTTGAAGGTAATTGTGCGCCTTCGTGTAACTCGTGCCGACCGTGTAGACCTCCATCTCGACGATCATGAACGGGTCCTCAAACGATGCGGCGGTCACTTTCCAGACCTGGTTGCCGAGGTCGTTATAGAAATAGTACGCGGAACGCCCCTGTTCGTCGGTCGTTGGCAGGAAAGTCGTCAGAAACGCCTTGCCCGATTCGCGGTCGGCAAGCCTGACGCCGTTTACGTTGATCTCGGGCACGCCCGGTGGCTGAGCCGAAACTGCAGACGCAAAGATAACGAGACACAAGAAGATAATGCTGATCCTGGACATTGAATTTTCGCGGGGAATTACTGATTAACGGGAGAAAACCTCGTCCGCGGCGGTTCGCGGACAGCTAAATTTTAGCAAACGGTCGTGGGAGTAAACAAGAATTACTTCTTCGGCGTCCAACCGGTTTCGCGATCGAGCGCGGCAAATGCGTCAATCATTTCCAAGAATACAGTGGTTTTCTCGTCGACATTGCTCATCGGCGATTTCGTTACTCCGTCCGCGTATTTGACCGTGATCATTACGTTGCGGGCCGTGATCGAAATTCCCGGGTTCCAAACCTTATATGCCTCGTTGGCCAAGATCAACGACGAAAGTTTGCCAAACTGCTCGGGAGTTACCTTGCCCTCCCACTTTTTCGTTTCCTGATCGACCCAAGTTCCGGAACCGGCGTCGAATTTCCTGATTGTGATTTTCTTTTCGGCGTCTCCGTCGTTTGTGAACGTAACATTGGCACTGCACGCGGAATTCGGACTGAACCCGCCGGTCTTGTCGCCGAACATTTCGTTGTACGATTGCCGGCATTTGTCGCCATCCGGAAAGTAGCCTGAATACGTTGTATCAAGATTGACGGAGACGGCCTCTGAGGTGCCGACGTTCGCACCCTGCGTCGGTTTGGGAGTTGGTGACTCAGGCCTGATTTCACTTGGCTTCGGTTCGCTCGGGATTTCCCTGCTCACGTAAGGTTTGTAGAGGTAAAGATAGGCTTCAAGACCGAGCATCGCGATCGCAAAAATGACCGCGATGATGATCGCGATCCTCATCCAAAGCGGTTGGTGTGGATTCATCTTGTTGATTCGGACGAGCCTAGAACTTCAGCTCGAGCTCACCGTTCTTTTCTTTTACGAGAACGGTTCCGCCGTCGACGAGTTTTCCGAAAAGTATCTCATTCGCCAGCGGTTGCTTGATCTTCTCGTGGATCAGGCGCGACATCGGACGCGCGCCGTAACGGGCGTCGAAGCCGTTGTTCGCAAGCCACTCGCGGGCAGAATCGTCGATCTTGACGATCACGCGCTTCTCGACGAGCTGACCGTTGAGCTCGTTGATGAACTTGTCGACGATCGACTTGATGACGTCGAATTCGAGCGACTTGAAAGGCACCCACGCGTCGAGCCTGTTCCGGAACTCGGGCGAGAAAGTCCGTTCGATCGCGCCTTTCGCCTGTCCTTTGGTCTCGGCCTGATTCCGGAATCCGACGCCTCCCGACGACAGTTCGCGCGCTCCCGCGTTGGTCGTCATGATCAGAATGACGTTCCTGAAATCCGCCTTCTTGCCGTTGTTGTCGGTCAGCGTTGCCGTGTCCATCACTTGCAGCAACAGGTTGAACAGGTTCGGATGCGCCTTTTCGATCTCGTCGAGCACCAGAACCGAATGCGGATGACGCATGATCGCTTCGGTCAGAAGACCGCCCTGTTCGAACCCGACATATCCCGGCGGCGCGCCGATGAGTCGCGAAATCGTGTGCGGTTCGGCGTATTCGCTCATGTCGTAGCGCAGAAACTCTACGCCAAGCTGATGCGCAAGCTGTTTTGAAACCTCGGTCTTGCCGACGCCGGTCGGGCCGGAAAAGAGGAACGATCCGACCGGTTTCGTCTCGTGTCCTAGGCCGGCGCGCGAGATCTGGATCGCGTCGACGATCTTCTCGATCGCTTCGTCCTGGCCAAAAATATACTTCTTAAGATCTTCGCGGAGCGTCCGCAGTCGATCCTTTTCGTCCGCAACGACGGTTTTCGGCGGGATCTTCGCCATCCGTGCGATCGTGTTCTCGACCATCTGGACCGTGACCTTCGTTGGCCGCGATTCGAGAGGCAGCAATTTCATCGCCGCACCGACCTCATCGATGACGTCGATCGC
>JAKQII010000402.1 GCA_029557535.1 Acidobacteriota bacterium | reverse complement strand
GAATATCCCCGCCGAGATCTATCACCTCAAGGCGGGCGGAAAGGACAATTGGGCGAAGATGGACAAAGTCCTCGCGATGGTCGAGGCGGCGCGGAAGAAAGGAATGAAGATCACCGCCGATATGTACACCTATCCGGCCGGAGCAACCGGACTCGACGCGTCGATGCCGCCTTGGGCGCTCGACGGCGGATATTCCGAGTTGTTCAAGCGCATTAAGGATCCCGAAACACGAAAGAAGATCCTGGCCGAAATGCGTACCCCGACCGACAAGTGGGAGAACCTGCGCCTGATGGCCGGGTCGCCCGACAAGGTGCTGCTCGTCGGCTTCAAGAACGAAAAGTTGAAACCGCTGACCGGAAAAACCCTCGGCGAGGTCGCGCGCATGCGAGGGACCGATCCCGAGAACACGATCCTCGATCTCGTGCTCGAAGACGGATCGCGCGTCGGGACCGTCTATTTCCTGATGGACGAGGAGAACATCCGCAAGCAGATCCGTTATCCGTGGGTTTCGTTCGGGTCCGACGCGGAGTCGATCGCACCCGAAGGAGCGTTTCTGAAGTCGAATCCGCACCCGCGCGCCTACGGCAACTTCGCGCGGCTGTTGGGAAAATACGTGCGCGACGAGAAGGTGATCACACTCGAGGAGGCGATCCGCCGTCTCTCAGGGCTTCCGGCGACTAATCTTGGACTCGACCGACGCGGTTTCCTCAAAAAGGGATATTTCGCCGATGTGGTTATCTTCGATCCGAAGACGATCGCCGATAAGGCGACTTTCGAAAAACCGCACCAGTTCGCGGTCGGCGTCCGCGACGTCCTCGTCAACGGCGTGCAACTGCTCAATAACGGCGAGCACACGGGCAAGTTCTCGGGACGAGCGCTTTGGGGTCCTGGAAAAGTAAAGTGAATGGAGGTGCGTATGTTGGACGACGAGGGATATTCACCCTTTGAAGGGATCTGGAAGTGGTTCCGTAAGAAATTCGGATTCGTCATTCCGCTCAAGATCATCCGGCGGCCCGAGTCGTTGACCATCTTCGACTACCGGCCAACGTTCATCATGTTTTTGGCTATGGCGTTTTCGCTTTTCCTGGCAGGTTCTTTGGTTCTCCTGATCTTCAAATTCAATGTTGTCGATTCGTTCGCGATGTGGGCGATCGGATTGTTTCTGGTCGGGAGCGTAGTGTTCATGTTCAGAGGCACGATCCGCGAGGTTTATAACTTTGACAAGACATCGGACAGTTACACCTTCGTCCGCCAGTTCATCCACCGCCGGGAAGTGATCCAGGGCAGCCTGAGCCAGTTCACCGGAGCTCGAGTCAAAACTGTTGAGGATGACGACAGCGAGTCTTTTTTCGTGGTTCTCAATCAAGAAGGAATGTTCCTGACAGGCGCCAGCGAACAGATTCTGCGCGAGGAAGTGCCGATATTCAATTCATTCGACAGCGAAGCCAGGATCGCAACCGCAATTTCGGGTTTTCTTTCGGCGAAAACCTGAGCCCATTCCAGAATTCAATTGAAATGTTGGGGACGGTCGGGACTGACGACGAACGGGGATTCCACCGAAACGCGGCGCACGAGCCCATATTCAACCTGAAAAAAAATCTGCGATCTTCGATCAGCGAACGACCGGCTTGAAGCCTTGGCCACTCGAACCGGCGCATTCGCTTTGAGCGAACGCGCCGAATCGAAAATCGCAAATATCAAGGGGTTCTTCGCCAATGCGCTTTCTGGGTTCGAACCAAGAATGCGTTGCCCACGAATCCCCGCCAATGAACGCGAATCTGGCAATTCGGTTACTGGAGACGATCGCGGGCAAGTTAAGAAGCGGCACAGATTTGCGATCTTCGATTCGCGAACGACCGGCTTGAAGCCTTGGCCACTCGAACCGGCGCATTCGCTTTGCGCGAACGCGCCGAATCGAAAATCGCAAATCGAAAATCGCAAATGAAAAAGGGGGGTAGCCCGCCGGTCTTAGTTTTGGCTCCACATTTCGAAGCTTCCCCAGATCTCGTCGATGATCTTCTCGTTCGCCGCGAAACGGCCCTCTTCGGTCCCGAGGATCATCACGTAGTTGTCCGTGACGTCGGTGCCGACGAGGATTCGGAGTTTGCCCTTTCCGCGTGAAGGATGGACCGTTGTTGCATCGGCGACCGCGTATTCATCGCTTTCCGCCTTTAGCGCGCCCGGCGTCACTTTTTGCCCAAGGCCCTCAAGAAATTCAACCGCGTCGTTCAGCAGATCTTCCTTGGTCAGCGTCTTGTCCTTATAAGCCAGAACAAAGATGTCGATCTCCGAGGGAGCCGGCGTCGTCGCAGCGAAAACATCGATTCCGTCGACCGTCTGGCTTTCGCCTTCCGAACCCTCGGGAAGGTAAAAGCCGTATCCCTTTCCGGAATCATAGACGTAGATCCAGTTGTCCGGAACGGCATTCTTCTTGTTTGCCGTGACGGCCTTACCGTCGGTCGGCTTTGTCTCGTTCGTCAATTTCGGCTTTGGCTTGCTGTCGGTTTTCGACGTCGAACCGGTATTCGTGTTCGACGTGGACTTATTCGCGGCAGCGGGCGTCGGACTCGCCGTGTTGCTTCCCGTCCCGACCGAGAAAGAACAGCCGATCGTTATTGACCCGATGGCCGTCACCGCGATTGCGATTAGAATTGTCTTTTTCATTCCTCTCCTTCGTTGGTTCAAATTGGTTCCTACTGCACGATTGCCGTCGGTTTCCGGTTCTTGTAATAGAGCGTGACTTTCGATATCTCAAGCAGGTTCAGACTTTCCCACTCGATCGAATTGCCGTCTTCGTCCTCGATCCTGATATCCCAGTACTTGGCCTTTTCCTTGCGTGAAAAGGTAATTTCCACCTCGTTGCCGTTCGGTAGCGTGTCTATTCCAAGGATGTCGTCACCCCATTCCTCCGCATTGTGCGGTGTGACATAAAGGGCGTAGATCTCGACGCCTGTCTTGTTGACCAAAAGGAAGTCCTGTCTTCCTTGTGCAGATGCCTCGGGGGTGGTGACGCCCGGGACGTAAAACAAAGCGATCGCAAAGAAGATGGCAAAGGCCAACGATTTGAAATTCCTCATGATGTTTCTCCTATTCAGTTTCTGTTCCTTCAACTATAGAGATGTTCCGCCGGCTCAGAATCGGGCATGGTTCGACGATTCGTTCTTGGACCAAAATTCCGCTTATTCCGCGACGTTGATCTTCTCTAAAATGAGAAACGAGATAATGATCAGAAAAGGGTAACAAGGCGGTGGATTTATTTTGTTTTTCGGGTCGAGGGTTTATACTCGGAAAGTAGTTCTTCCCGCAGCTATTCACACCACTATTTTTTATGCTTGAACGGGGCGCGAACCAGATCACGGCTCTTCTTATCGATTGGAGCAAGGGCGATCAAACTGCGCTTGAGCAGCTTATGCCGCTCGTCTATGATGAACTGCGCCAAATGGCCCATCGGTATATGCGGCGCCAGCACTCCGGGCATACTTTCCAGACTACCGAACTTATCCACGAAGCGTACCTGAAGATCGCGAAGCATGAGGACCCGAACTGGAAGAACCGGGCCCATTTTTTCGGGGTCGCTTCCAAGGCGATGCGGCATATCCTCGTCGACTACGCGCGATCGAAACAGACGCAAAAACGTGGCGGCTGGCAGGAACGGGTAACGCTCAGCGGAACGCCGGCGCTGGCGGGCAATCAGGCTAAGGAGATCATCGCGCTCGACGAAGCTCTCAAGACGTTGGCGACATTGGATGAGCGCAAGAGCCGGATCGTTGAATTGAAGTACTTCGGCGGCATCACAAATGACGAGATCGCCGAAGTGCTGAAGATTTCTACGGAAACCGTCAAACGTGATTGGCGATTCGCGCGGACTTGGCTCCTTCGCGAACTGAGCGGCTTGGAGTCGTGAAATCATGGATCCGGAACGGCTCAAAACGATCGAAGAGCTTTTTCACGCGGCGGCGGATCTCGCTCCGCGCGAAAGGAAGTCCTTTTTGGATGAAAAGTGCGGAGCCGACGCGGAGTTGCGGGCCGAGGTCGATTCCCTTCTCGCATTCGAATCGACGCCGGGGCATTTTCTCGACGGTTCGCCGGAAGCACTGGCGGCCGAGATGTTCACGCCCGGGGAACTGCCGGGCGGCTTCGTCGGAAAAACGATCGGGCACTACAAGATCGAAAGGTTGCTGGGCATCGGCGGGATGGGAGAGGTTTACCTGGCCGAAGACGTCCGACTGCAGCGCAAGGTCGCGCTTAAATTGCTGCCGGATGCCTTTTCGAGCGCCGAGGACCGGCTCGAGCGGCTTGTCTTCGAAGCGCGGTCAGCATCCGGCTTGAACCATCCGAACATTTTGACGATCCACGAGATCGGCGAGTCGGAAGGCAAGAAGTTCATCACCGCTGAATTCGTCGAGGGAAAAACACTCAAAGAACTGATCTCAACCCATCCGCCCGGATTGATACCGGCGCTCGAGATCGCCGTCCAGGTCGCCTCGGCCTTGGTTGCCGCACATGCCGCCGGAATTGTTCACCGCGACGTCAAGCCAGACAATGTCATGATCCGTCCGGACGGAATCGTGAAATTGCTCGATTTTGGCATCGCGAAATTCATCGAACCCGAATCGGGCTCCCGCGAATCGCACCGGCCTGACAACGGCAATCGTCCGAAGATCATCGTCGGTACGCCGGATTACATGTCACCGGAACAGGCAACGGGCAAGGACGTGGACGTCAGGTCGGACGTTTTCAGTTTCGGCGCGGTGCTCTATGAGCTGCTGACCGGGAAACGGGCGTTCGGCGGCGAGAACTCGCACGACACGATCCGCGCGATCGCCGACAACGCTCCGGCGCCGTTGGCCGAACTTGTCCCGGATGTTCCGCCGGCGATCGCGGCGACCGTAGAAAAATGCCTCGCGAAGTCTGCCGGTGACCGATATCAAAGCATGAAGGACGTTCTCAACGACCTTCAGAAGGCCAAACGAATTCTCGATCTTCAGACCTTGGAGAGCCGCAACGGAACGTTCAACGGTTCCTCGGAAGCCGATCATATTGAAAAAGTGATCGTCTTGGACCGGCCCCGATGGAACAGCCGATTGAGGGCCCCGGCCACTTTCGTCGGCGGTGCATTCATTGTCCTGCTGCTTGCGTTGGCCGGAATGATCGGCTATCGGTTTCTGGTGACGCCGGCGCGAATCTCCTCAGTCGCCATCATGCCGTTCGCGAACGAAAGCGGGAACCCTGAATCTGAATACCTTTCGGACGGCATGACCGAGAATCTTATCCGCAGCCTTTCGGTGATCCCCGATCTTTCGGTGAAGGCCAGAAGCACGGTCTTCACCTACAAAGGAAAGCATACGCCACCGGCGACCATTGGCAGTGAATTGAATGTCGATGCAACTATCGTCGGGCGGATGACCCAGGACGGCGACAAACTCAAACTGGATATTGAACTGGTGGATACGTCCACGCAGGCCGTGATCTGGTCCGCCAATTACGAACGCCGCAACAGCGAACTTGCGCTCCTTCAAAGGGATATGACCAGAGACGTCTCCGTGCGTTTGCGTCCGGCGCTGACTTCGGACGATCAGTCGCGGGTCGCCCAAAGCTATTCCTTAAATTCCGAAGCCCAACGGCTTTACCTCATGGGCCGGTTTCACTGGAACAAGCGTAACGTCAGGGATTTTCAACGCGCCGCTCAGTATTTCGAACAGGCAATCACGAAAGACCCGAATTACGCGCTGGCGCTCACCGGAACGGCCGACACGTATGCCTTGATGCCGCTCTACGGCGCTTACAAACCGAAAGACTACATTCCGAAAGCAAAAGAAGCGGCGCTGAGGGCGCTCGAATTGGATCAGAACCTGGCCGAGGCACACGCTTCTCTTGGCTACATCAAATACTCGTACGACTACGACTGGGACGGCGCTGAACGCGAACTCGAGGCCGCGTTGGGCCTTCGTCCCGGTTATGCCACCGCCCGTCAATGGCATGCTGAATTCCTTGCGTTCAAAGGCCGGACCGACGAGGCGCTAGACGAGATTTCGATCGCATTGGAGTTCGATCCGTTCTCCTTGGTCATAAATCGGATGAAGGGTAATATACTTGGCTTCGCAAAACGAAATGACGAAGCGATCGCCCAGCTGAACCGCACGGCCGAGCTTTATCCCGACAGTCCGATCGTCAGGTTCAACCTCGGTGAAGCCTATGCGGCGAAAGGCATGCACGAAGAGGCGATCGAGCAATACCTCATCGGTTTCAAATTGGACGGAAGGAAAAGCTATGAGATCCGCCGTTACGAGAACGCCTTCAAATTCAAGGGAATGCAGGGGTTTTGGATGGAGTATCTGGCGAGTCTGATCACTCTGCAAAAAGCCCTGGAAGAATCCGACGATGACCCGGCGTACTTCGACTACGAATCTCTGGCCTATGCCTATGCCGCGACCAGGAACAAGGAAAAGGCGATCGAGAACCTGTACCGGGCTTACGACGTGCGCGATCCGAGCCTGATCACAATCAAAACATCGGATGTCTACGACTTCCTCGAGGATGATCCGCGTTATGTGGAATTGATTCGAAAGATCGGCTTGGCGAATTGAAACTCTATGAGACTTTGCCACCATAGTCGGCCATGTATTGCAATATTTGTGTTGTTTGCGATTTCTCAGACAGTCGCACAGATGGCGCCGCAGAATCCGTCGCCCTCGACTGAGACGACGCGGCCGCATCCGCGGGTCGCCAAGGTCGATGTTCCCGGTGAACGGGTCGAGCTGAAATCACTCAAGGGCGCTGTTTTGTTTGTTTCGTCGAAGAGCCGGCTCGCGATTGCGCCGCCTGAAGACGCAACTCCGGGCAAGATCCGAACTACGCCGCTGATCATCGAATTTCACGCCGCACCGTGGTTGGCGCAGAAACAGATCTCGGACACGTTGGCAAATTCGGCGCTCGTCACGATCAATCTCGGTTCGGGATCGCGGGCGTACGGCGGACCGTTCGCAGCCGATCCCGCGTTGTTCAAATCGGTGATCGACGAAGCAGCGGGTGTCCTGAAACTGAGGAACGGATTCTCTTCGATCACGCTGATCGGGTTCTCGGCCGGCTACGGCGCGGTCCGCCAGATTCTTCGCGAACCCGACAATTTCAAGATCGTCGACAACGTGCTGCTGCTCGACGGAATTCACGCAAGTTACGTCCCTGAAGGCAAGCCACTCGGGGACGGCGGCGTCATCCGCGACGAGGACCTCGATTCATACCTCGCATTCGCACGTGAAGCGGTCGCCGGGCGAAAGAGGTTCGTCATCACGCACTCGGAGCTCTTTCCGGGAACGTATGCGAGCACGACCGAATGCGTCGATTATCTGATTGCAAAACTTGGACTTAAGCGCACGCCAAAGCTGAAAGAAGGCCCGCTCGGAATGCAGCAACTGAGCGAAGTCAACGCCCGCGGCTTCAAGGTCCGCGGCTTCGCCGGCAATACCGGGATAGACCACGGTGATCATTTGAACGCGATGCCTGCTTGGTTAAAGTTTCTGAAGATACCTTGAGACGTTCGGCAATCAGCTATCAGCTATCAGCTATCAGCTATCAGCTATCAGCTATCAGCTAAACCGGATATCGCTTCGTGATCGAAACTGCAAATGAGCTATTTGCCGATCTGGACCCAACTGCCGTCTGACGGGCTGATCCGGTAAAGATTGCCGCTGAACTCGATCGAATAGAGGAAGTTGCCTGCACCGAAAAGAAATTTCGCACTTCCGAATTCCTTCTTTCCGATCTGCCTCCACGAGCCCGACGACGGATCCGTCACGTAAAGCGCGCCGCCCTCGGTGGAATAGAGTCTGCCGTTGAACATTGTGCTGCGATTCGTGTTGAGCCAGTCGTTCGAATTTCCGATCCTCTGCCACGAGCCATTTGACGCGCTGACTTGATAGAAATTGCCGTCCTGCTCGATCGAGTAGAGCCGACCGCTATCAGCGTACAGGAATTTCGTCCGAAGAAACTCTGCCGTTCCGATCCGTCGCCATGACCCGTTCAGGAGATTCGTCTCATAAAGCGCGCCCTCCGTTTCGATTGTGTAGAGCTTGTCACCGATAGTCGCGCCGACCATCGTCCTCTTCCAATCTGCGGCCTTGCCCACTTGGCTCCAGGAACCGTTCGAAGGGCTTACGCGATAAAGGCTTCCGTCAGTCTCGATCGTGTACAGACTCGATGCTCCGGCAAACAGAAACTTCGTCTTCCCAAACTCCGCCTTTCCGATCTGACGCCACGTGCCCCGCGCAAGATCGGTGACGTAAAGCGCTCCGCCCGTTTCGATCGAATAAAGATCGCCGTCGTAAACAACCACATGCTTGGTATCGACCCAGTCGCCGGCAAAAACAGCGACGGCAGACGCCGCTAGCAGGATGATCAAAGTGGCAGCAGTTCTGATTGTGCGCATAATGTTGTCCTCCCTCGGAATTTGGTGAAAATAATAACGCAATTCGGGGAATTTCTTCACCGTGAGCACATTGACCGAATTAACGCGCTGATTGATGCGATCCTTTATTTTTCGCCCTTTCCGGAAATGGCCTCACGAAGTGCTTCCAGATGCTTAAGTCCCGGAATATCCTTCTCCCGGTCGGCGGCGGTTTTTGCAGCGATCAACCCATCGATAGACAGCACATTGACGCTGTGCCCCCAAAGTTCGTACGGTTCTGAAGTTGCGAGAACGCTCGCGTAGTCGCCGAGCCCTTTGACTTCGGAAAAGAGGTCGATATCGCCGATCGAGGTCTCGAGCGTGAACGCGGAACCGTTCGCGAGCGTCGACGCACTCCAGACAAACGGCAGTTCCGGCGGAAAACCCCGCGGCCTCGGACGAAATGGCGCGAGCGCATTCGATATCTTCTCCAGATTGGCTCTGGTTTTCGAATAGGCGAAATCTATGTCGAAGGTGACATACGCCGACGCGTGGATCGAGAGCGCAACGCCGCCGATGATAACGAAATCAACGCCATTTGACGCCATCGCGCCGATCGCTTTTTCGATATCGATCATTTGGCTCGCTTTCGCGACCTCGCCGCTTCTTGCCGAAGTTCTTCGAGTCCGATCATCGATGCCTGAAGATTCTCGAGTCGCTCCTGCGGGGTCCGTCTTAGATTCTCAACAACCAGCGTCAGATCAAGTCCGTACTTCACCGCCTCGGCGATCTTGCTTCCCGGACGGGGGTTCAGCAACCTTTCTTCCGGAGTTCTCATGTTTACATATTACCTCAAACCTACGCGCGACGGCCCCAAGTTGGATTTTGCGGCTTGTCTGTGGATCTAAACAAACTCGTAGGCCTCCCTTAAATTTCCGGTCTTTTGATGATATTTTTCGAATTGACCTGGCCTCTTGTTATGGAACTTCGATCAAATTTGCCCGATGGCGTGTTTACTGCGGCGTTGACGCCGTTGAAAGACGATCTGAGTATCGATCACGATGCGCTGGCCGCTCACTGCAGATGGCTTCTGGCCAACGGCGGCGACGGATTGGTCATCCTCGGCACGACCGGCGAGGCGAACTCTTTCACCGTCGATGAACGCCTCGAGGCGATCGAAAGAATAGTCGAAAGCGGCCTGCCTGTCGACCGGATGATGATCGGCACGGGCTGCTGCGCGTTTCCCGACACGATCCGGCTGACAAAACACGCGGTCGAGCGCGGCGTCCGGGGCATCTTGATGCTGCCGCCGTTCTATTACAAGGAAATCAACGATACCGGGCTGGCGAAATACTTCGATCGCGTAATCGGCGGTGTGTCTGACGATCGCCTGAAGATCTATCTCTACAACTTTCCCAAATTGAGCGGCATTAGCTTTTCCGCTGCTTTCACGCATCAATTGGTCCGTGAACATCCCGGTGTGGTTGTCGGAATGAAAGACTCGTCCGGCGATTGGGACCATATGGCGGAGATCATCCGCGAGATCCCCGGTTTCAGGATCTACGCCGGAACCGAGAAACTGCTGTTGCGAATTCTGCAGGAAGGCGGGGCGGGCTGTATTTCCGCGACGACGAATGCCACGATTGCGATTGCGGCGCAGCTCTTCCGGAACTGGCAAACGGACGAGGCCGACTCCCTGCAGGAACGACTGACGGCCGTGCGAAATGCGTTTGAGGGCTATCCGTTCGCGTCCGCACTCAAACAGATGTACTTCGAATGGACGAACGATCGGTCCTGGCTGAACATCAGGCCGCCCAATTCGCTGATCGAAGCAAAAAAGATGAAAGAACTTTCTGAAAGACTCAGATCGTTGAATTTTTCGATTTACGGGTGATCGATTGAAGAACCCGCCGGGCGGCAAGCGGCAAGAAGAATCGAGACCCCTGGCGGAGCGAAGCGAAGCCTAGGGATCAGCTCCAGAGATGATGACGAGCCCCGCAAGGGGCGCAGCCGATCGTTGATACTGTAGAATCCGCTTCGCAAACGATCTGCGGGCCGCTGCGCCCCTTCGGGGCTTTTGAACCGTTTCAGATTCGTCCCCAGGCTTGCGGCGCGCGCCAGGGGTTACCGTTCCGACGCCCCTTGCGGGGCTCAGTACCCCATTATTGCGGACATGCCGCAATCGACGCATTTCCTGCTCCTGAAATCTTGGAATCTTGGAATCTTGGAATCCTGGAATTTTCGAATACTATCTCCGGAACACCATGTCACGCATCCGTCCGGCTCCGACGTGTAGCCGATCGATCGCGCCGTTCGCTTTGCGAGTGACCCAAACGACCCTGCCCGCGCCGGCCGTGAGATGATCCTTGAACGTCGGTTTGAGTTCGAGCCGATACTCAGGCTTCTTGACCACCGCGACCTTTCCGTTCTCGACCACTACCGACAACGTCACCTGCGCCTCGACGCTGTACCACTCGCCGGTGATCGCCGCTAGTTCCGCCGCGGTCGGCGTCCAACTTTTTTTCGCGGTCCAGCGTTCCGTCGCGCCGCCGTTTTCAACGTCCATGAACGCCGGCTTTCCGTCCGCCCCGAGTACAAACTTGACGCTTGAACCGCCGAGCCGGAACGATCCGTCAGGCAACGCTTTGAGCGGCGCGTTTCCGAATCGCAGCGCACCCTTTTCGATCGATGTCGTCTCGGCGAGATGCGTCTTCTCGTTGGCCCAAAGTCCGACGTATTGCTGCAGTTTGGATTCCGGAAGATCGATGGTTTCCGGCTCTGGAACCACCGGGAACGGTCCGAGGATCTCGTCGACAACGCTGTGGCCGATCCCGGCCGGATTCTGCGGCGCGCCGTTGCACATCACGGCGACCGAAAGCTTCTTATCGGGGTAACGAGCCAGGAATGTGAGGTATCCGGCGGTCGCTCCCCCGTGCGAAATTTCGCGTATCCCTTTGTATTCGCTGACGATGATCCCGAGCGCGTACGGGATCGTGCGGCCGTCGTTGAGCACGCCGCGCGTCTCCATCGCCTCCACCAGCGGCGCGCCGAGCGAACGCGAATCGAGCATTGCGTTCCACTTGAGCCAGTCGCCGACGGTCGTCAGCATCCCGCCGTTGCCGTAGACGTTCATGAACGGCATCTCGAGCCGCCATTCACTCTTCGCGTTCCGCGAATAGGCCTGCGCGCGGTTCGGAACGAGCCGCTGATAATCGTCGCGCCACGAGCTGTTCTTCATACCCAGCGGTTTGAAGAGTCGCTCTTCTGCGAACACCGGAAACTTCTGCTTTGAGACGCGTTCGACGATCTCGGTCGCCAACTGATAACCGCTGTTCGAGTACGAATACTCGGCGCCGGGGACAAAATCGACACCTTTTTGACGAAGGATCACGTCGATCGCGACTTCCTGCGAAACCACGCGGTTGCCGCGCCCGACTCCGGTCAGAGCCATCACCGAGCCCCAGTCGCGCAGTCCGGCCGTATGGTTCAAAATATGCCGGATCGTCAGTTTTGCACCGTAATCGGGGAGTTCGGGAATGTATTTGCGGACGGGATCGTCGATGCTGAGCTTTCCTTCCAGTGCGAGAAGGACCAATGACGCGGCGACGAACTGTTTGGCGACCGAACCCGATTCGAAGATCGTCTCCGGCGTGTTCGGGATCCGATGTTCCAATTCGGCCATTCCGAACGCCTTCTCGAAGACCGAAACTCCGTCCAAAGAGACGCCGACGGCGCATCCCGGAGCGGGCAGCGTGACGGCCTTCGCCGCCTTTTCGACGGCTCGCTCGGCACCCGCGATCACCTTCTCGCGTTCCGGAATTTGCGCTCCGGCAACGCCCGAGAATCCCAAAAAGATCGCGACGACGATCAGGGAACTGATTTTCTGTTTCATTGAGCGGAATACTACGCTAATTGAGCGAAAAACGGCAACCGGCGCACGCCTTGACTACCCGAACGATTGCCGTGAACGTCTGCGTGGTCGAAGCCCGGCTTCCTAACCGACATCGCCGTTGGAATCGAGCTCAATGTCACTACCGCGTGGCTCAAGTCATAGCTCAATTCGTGACCATAGCCGGACAACTTCGGCCAGCGAACTCATCCTGAAGAACGCTAGACCTCAAACAGCACCTTTGGATTCTTCCGAGCGATGGACAGAAGTTTGAGACTAGCTCCGTTCGGTTTTCCAAGGCCTTGTTCCCACGCTTGCACCGTCTTTGGAGAAATGTTTAGGTATCTCGCAAAAACAGCTTGCGAGACATTTAATTGCGCCCTGACATCCGCAATCTCACTTGGCGTCAGTTCTTTCGGCCGTGACGGAAGCGTGGTCGTGCGAAGATCTCTGCGTTTACCCTCAGCGTGTTTTATCGCTTCCGTCAATCCCGCCTTGATACTATCGAAGAACTCATTCTTCCCTTCACTTTTCTTCGCCATATAACCTCTTAAGTTCTTTGACCAATTTTGCCAGTTCGTTTCTTTCGGACTTCGAGAGATTGTCTTTTTCGTTCTTTCCGTAGAAATGAATCAAGTAAATCGTTTCGGCGATCTCGACATAAACGTAAATGTATCGAAAACCTCCCCTTTTCCCCTTACCTAACGATTTGTCACCAATTCGCCCTTTTCGCGCCCCGGCGCAACCTTCCATCAAAGCGCCACGTTCGGGGTCCGTGACCAGATCATTCTGCAACGCCAACAGAACCTCGGGCGACGCCAACTTGTCTATTTGCTTTGTAAATCCGGACGTCTCTACAAAGTGAATAAACCTGTTGGCCATGACTTAGACTATACGATTGGATAGTATAGTTGTCAACGAATTTCCAGTTATTCAAAGGGACGATCCGCCAAGTTCGCGTTGGTCTTGACCCTCTCCGGAACAACATGAGGGGGCGCGTCTGGCCATTATTGCGATGCCGGAATGTATTCGGGTTTGCGGCGCGCCTTTGTTTTCTGTTCAAAGGCATAGGCGAACTTTATCAGCGCCGGTTCGGTGAATGCCTTGCCGAAGAACCCGATCCCGACCGGCAATCCATTGATAAATCCTGCGGGAACTGTAATGAACGGATAGCCGGCGACGGCGGCGATCGACCAGGCGGCGCCGGTCGAGGGAGCAACCAGTGCGTCGATATTATGTCTGGCAACGAGCGCGTCGATCCCGTTTTCGCGCGTCGCCGATTTTATCCTTGCCAGCGAATCGAGATACGCCTTATCGGCAAGGCCGCCTTTCGCTTCGGACTGCTCGAACAATTCCTGGGCAAAGATCGGCATCTCTTTTTCCTTGTTGTCGTTGTTGTACTTGATCAGGTCGCCGAGCGTTTTGTACTGCGACCCGCGCGCCGCAAGGTATTTGTTGAGATCGGTCTTGAACTCGTAAAGCAGAACGCTCAGACGATCGTCGCCAAGTTTCGAAAGTTCTTCGGGAAATGTTACGTCGATCAGAGTCGCACCGGCGATCTTCAATACTTCGAGCTGCGCCTCGAAGATCCTCTTCGTGTCCGCATTGTTTCCGAGATACTGCCGGACGACGCCGAGCCGCGCGCCCTTTAATCCATCAGCCTCGAGGAACTTCGTGTAGTCCTTGGCGCCTTTCGAGGCATCCGCGGTGATCGCGTCGGATTTGTCCGTACCGACGATCGCAGAAAGCACGGCTGCCGCGTCGGCGACGGTCCGGCACATCGGTCCGGCCGTATCCTGGGTATGCGCGATCGGGATGATACCGCTTCGTGAGACAAGTCCCAAAGTGGGCTTGATCCCGACGACGCCGTTCCGGGTCGACGGACAGATGATCGAGCCGTTCGTCTCAGTACCGATCGCCGCCGCGCAAAGATTCGCCGAAACCGCGACGCCCGACCCGGCCGACGATCCGCACGGGTTTTTGTCGAGAATGTATGGATTGTTAGTTTGGCCGCCACGGCCGGACCAACCGCTGACGCTCTTTGTCGAACGAAAATTCGCCCATTCGCTGAGATTCGTCTTGCCGAGGATCACCGCGCCGGCGGCGCGCAGTTTCTTCGCGACGAACGCGTCGCGCTTCGGCACGGGCGCGTCGATCAGCGCGAGGCTTCCGGCAGTCGTTTTCATCTTGTCGGCAGTGTCGATGTTGTCCTTGATCAGGACCGGAATTCCGTGCATTGGCCCGCGGAACTTTCCGCGTTTGCGCTCATTGTCGAGTATGTCGGCGATTGCGAGCGCGTCAGGGTTGATCTCGACCACCGACCTCAGCTTCGGATCGATCTCGCTGATCCGCGCCGTGTACATCTCGACGAGTTTGCGCGCCGTCAGTTCCCCCGATCGCATCTTCGACTGCAGATCGGCGATCGTCGCTTCTTCGATGTCGACGGCCCCGTCGACCGAAAACCGGGTCAAGCCCAATGCCGCGACGCCGGCCGCGCCGGCGATCAGAAACTCACGTCGTGTCTGCTTTTTCATGATCGGGTTATTTTCGCATGTGATCGACGTCAGCGCGACCCGACCGCTCGCCTGACTATCGCAAGTCAAAAAAAAGGCCCGCAGTTGCGCGGGCCCCGATCAGTGATCAGAAGATGCGTCTCAAAACAGAACCTCGGTTCCGCTAACGAGTTTCTTGACGCTGAATTCGATCTGCCGCGGCAGAAGCGGCGCAAACCGATTCCCGATGTCGAGCCACTCGGCCTTGAACACCAGCTTGAAGCTTCCCGTTTCGGGAGTGATCAGCGCTTTGCCGGCACTGTCCGTACGCTTGAAATAAAGAACCGTCATGTCGCGCGATGTCTTCGGCGCGTTGAACTGAGCGATTTCCCTCTCCTCGCCTTTGTCGTTGACCAGCTTAACGTTGCCCTTCAGATCGTCAAACGTCATGCTCTGGAAGATACCTTCCTCGATGGTATTGCGTCCGGCGTCGGCGGTTTTCGTGATCGTGATGACGTAATAATCCTTGCAGATCACGCAAACGAGAAAGCCCTTCCGGCCCTGATCGAAGCGCGCCTTGTCCTCCGCGCTCATCTTGTCGTAACCAGCCTCGTATTGCTGCAACCGTACAATCGCCTGGCGAAGCGGCAGTCCGGAATGAAGCCGAAAGGTCACCGGGGGCGGCCCGAAGTCGCGCGAAACGCTCCGCGGATCACTTCCGCCGCTGTTTGCGTTCTGCCTTTGTTCCCTGGCGACCTGCGAACGCTCGGCGGTGGCCGATCCGGTGGTCGACTGATACGACTTCGCCCAGGCAGATTCCGTAACGATCTTGCTCGACTCTTCCTTGCCCCATTTATCCAAGGGCTTGTCGGGCACCTTTTGAGCGAACGCCGCGACGGAAGCAAATGTAATAATGAATGCAATCGTAATGCTCTTAAGCATAAGTTCTCCTCCAAAAACTGAGTACTTTAGTTGCATGGATATTACTTCAGGTTGTTGCGATATTCAACAAGCAGAGCCGATGACCGACCGGCCTGCAATTGTCTCTCAGCAAATACTAAATTTGATGAAATGAAGCTCGGCAACAACGGCATGGTGACCGAACCAGTTGCAACGGTCTATTCTCAGACCCGCAGCCCGGTTTTGCGAAGGATCGGGATGCCGCTGAGCGTCCACCCGGACGGTTTTCTTGTACCCGAAGGTCCGCTTCTACCGACTTGCAAATTTTTCTCCCTAATTTCGTTCGTGTCGGTTCGTAAGCTTCGTGGTTCAACATATTCTGTCTGGCAAAAAATCACGTTTTCCGTTATAAAGTATTACCCGCCCGCCGAGCCGACTATGTTGTGATTTCATTGATTTAGCGGTTCCGACGAACGGATCCTTGATTTCGCAGACGGTTTATGGAAACTATCCAACATCCGGACGGACGCGTCGAACTGACCCCGGAAGGGATCGCCTCGATCGCCGCGAGCCCGCTGTTCAACAAGGACCTTGCTCCGGTATCGGTCGCCGACAGGAATTGGACGACCTACAACTACGCCGCGCTTTGGATCTCGATGGCGCACTGCATCCCGACCTACATGATGGCGTCGGGACTGATCAGCGCCGGCATGAACTGGTGGCAGGCGCTGGTCACGATCCTGCTCGGGAACATCATCGTCCTCGCGCCGATCCTGCTCAATTCCCATCCGGGAACGAAATACGGAATCCCCTTTCCCGTCTTTGCGCGGGCGAGCTACGGCGTCGTCGGGTCGAACCTTCCGGCATTGATGCGCGCGATTGTCGCCTGCGGCTGGTTCGGGATACAGGCCTGGATCGGGGGACAGGCGATCCACGTCTTTTTCGGCTCGATCATCCCCGGCTGGGCGACGCTGCTCGGGGACAAGATCGGCGGACACACGCCGACCGAATGGCTCTCGTTCCTGATCTTCTGGGCGATGAACATTCTCGTTATCTACCGCGGGATGAACCTACTGCGGATAGTCGAGAACTGGGCCGCGCCTTACGTTCTGGTGATGACGGCGATCCTGCTCGCGTGGATCCTTTACCAGGCCGGCGGCATCGGATTCCTGCTCCACGAAGAGGACAAGTTCGGAACGCCGGGCGAGTTTTTCAAGATCTTTATTCCGAGTCTGACGGCGATGATCGGGTTCTGGGCGACGCTTTCGCTCAACATGCCCGACTTTACGCGTTTTGGCAAAAGCCAGCGCGAACAGGCGATCGGCCAGACGGTCGCGCTGCCGACGACGATGGTCGTTTTCGCGGCGATGGGAATCCTGATCACCTCCGCGGCGATCGTCGTTTTTCCGACAATGAGGTCCGAGGACCTTTGGGATCCGGTCAAACTCGTCGGACAATTCTCGCAACCGGTCGTCGTCGCGGTCTCGATGTTCACGGTCGTCATCGCGACGCTCTCGGTGAACATCGCGGCGAACGTCGTTTCGCCGGCGAACGATTTCGCGAACGCGTTCCCGAAGCTGATCTCGTTCCGCACCGGCGGGCTGATCACCGGCATCATCGGGATCCTGATGCAACCGTGGAAGCTGCTTGCCGATCCGTCGGGCTACATCTTCAGCTGGCTGCTCGGCTATTCGGGCGGTCTCGGATCGATCGCCGGCGTGTTGATCGCCGATTATTGGCTCGTCCGCGGTAAAAGCCTGAATCTCGGCGATCTGTACCGGACGCGCGGCGAGTACGCCGGATGGAACTGGCGCGCGGTCGTCGCGACACTTTTGGGATGTTTCTTCGCCTGGATCGGCGTCGTCTTTGAACCGCTGCGGATCCTCTACGATTACGCCTGGTTCGTCGGATTCGGCGTCTCTTTCGCGGTCCATTGGGGATTGATGAAGGCGATGCCGCCTCAGATTGATAAAGTTATTGAGTAGTTATGAAGTACGAAGCAGTTAAGAATTATTACAACGGACAGTTTTTCGAAAGCGCTGCGACCGAATCGCTCGATGTCGTTTCGCCGATCGACGGCAACCTGCTTTCGCGCGTTCCGATGTCGCCTGTCGGCGAGCTGAACGCGGCGGTCGCGAGCGCGAAAACGGCGTTCGAAGGCTGGTCGCGGACGCCGATCAAGGAACGCGTACAGGTCTTCTTCAAGTATCGCTATCTGCTTGAGAAGAACTTCGACGAGCTGACGGCGCTCGTTTCCGAAGAGAACGGAAAGACGTGGGACGAGGCCAAGGCCGAGGTCGAGAAATCGATCGAGCTGACCGAGTTCGCGTGCTCGATGCCGCAGCTCGTTTCGGGCGAGATCCTCGAGGTTTCGAAAGGCGTCGAATGCCGGACTGAGCATTTCCCGCTCGGCGTCGTCGCATCGATCGTGCCGTTCAACTTCCCGTTGATGGTGCCGAACTGGACGATGCCGAACGCGCTCGTACTCGGCAACGCGATGATCATGAAGCCGTCCGAGCTCGTCCCGCTGTCGTGCCTGCGAATGGCCGAGTTGCTCAAAGAAGCAGGACTTCCCGACGGTGTTTTCAACATCGTCAACGGCGGAAAAGAGATCGTCGCGGGCATCTGCGAACATCCGGACATCAACGCCGTGAGCTTCGTCGGATCAACGCGCGTCGCGAAGATCGTCTATCGGGCGGCGACCGCGAATCTCAAACGCTGCGTCGCGCTCGGCGGCGCCAAGAACCATCTTTTCGTCCTTCCCGACGCGAACCCGACGATGACCGCGACCAACGTCACGGCGTCGATGTCGGGCTGCGCGGGCCAACGCTGCATGGCGGCGTCGGCGATGCTCGCGGTCGGCGACGTCGATCCGATCATCGACGGGATCTGCGCCGAGGCGCGCAAGGTCGTGCCGGGCGTCAATCTCGGCGCGGTGATCTCGAAGGCCGCGAAAGAGCGCATCGAAGGCTATATCACCGAAGCGGAAAAGGCGGGCGCGAAAGTGCTCGTCGACGGCCGCGGCGCCGTTGTCGCCGGCAAAGAGAAGGGCACCTATGTCGGCCCGACGGTGATCGATCACGTCACGCCCGACATGTCGGTCGCGCGCGAGGAGATCTTCGGTCCGGTGATCTCGATCATGCGCACGAAGACGATCGACGAGGCGGTCAGGATCGAGAACGCGAATCCGTACGGTAACGCGGCGAGCGTGTTCACGCAGTCGGGCGGGCTGGCTCGCTACATCATGGAGCACGCCAGCGCCGGCATGGTCGGCGTCAACATCGGCGTCCCCGTCCCGCGCGAGCCGTTCTCGTTCGGCGGCTGGAACGATTCGCGCTTCGGCGCGAACGACATCACCGGCAAGAGCTCGATCGAGTTCTGGACGAAGCTCAAGAAGACGACGACCAAGTGGAACCCCGAGGCCGGGATCAATTGGATGTCCTGACCATTTGGGAATTCGGATTTTTGATTTTGGATTCAATCAAAATTCAAGAATCAAAATTCAAGATTCAAAAGTCGGGTCTTAAGCGATCGAGGTTTGGAATCGTGATTCGTGATCCTTGAATCTTGAATCCTGAATTTTGAACCTAGTCCTTGAATCTTGATTTCTGAATCCTGAACCTGTCTTGAATGTTGAATCTTGAATTTTGAATTTCAAACGATGAAGATCACCTTGCTCTTGCTCGCCATTTTGGCGGCGCCATTGAATATGTTCAGCCAGCGGACGCAAAAACCGGTTCTTTTCGGCCGCCACTGGGTCGCGGTCACCGGAAAGCCGATCGCCGCGACGGCCGGGGCGATGGTCTTTCAAAAAGGCGGGAACGCGGTCGACGCGGCGTGCGCGATGATCGCCGCGACCTCGACGATGTGGGACACGCTTTCGTGGGGCGGCGAAACTCAGGCGCTCATTTACAATCCGAAGACCGGAAAAGTGATCGGCATCAACGGTCTCGGAGTCGCTCCGACGGGCGCGACCGCCGAATTCTATCGCTTGAAGGGCATGAAGAATCCGCCCGAATACGGTCCGCTCGCCGCCGTCACCCCGGGAACGCCCGGCGGAATCATGGTGATGCTCGCCGAGTACGGCAAGCTCAGCCTGAAGGACGTGCTCGAACCGGCGATCGAGATGGCCGACGGTTATCCGATGGACATTGAGACGTCGAACGTCATTGAACGCCGCAAGGAATGGCTGAAGAAGTGGAAGTATTCGCGCGAGGTGATGCTCCCGCATCCCGGCGAAAAGCGCGAAGGACCGGCGGCGGGCGAGATCTTCAGGCAACCGGATCTGGCGGCGACCTTGCGCAAACTCGTCGAAGCGGAGCAGAACGCGCTGAAGTCCGGCAAGAACCGGAAACAGGCGATCATGGCCGCGTATGATCGGTTTTACAAGGGCGACATTGCGAAAGAACTCGTCCGCGGAACGCAGGAAGAAGGCGGACTGATCACGCTCGATGATCTTGCGAAATGGCAGGTCAAACTCGAGGAGCCGGTCACGACGAACTACAAGGGCGTCGATGTTTACAAGCTCAACGCGTGGACCCAGGGACCGGCGATGCTTCAGGCGCTCAATATCCTCGAGAACGTTGACGTGAAATCGATGGGCTACAACTCGCCGAAGTACATCCACACGGTTTACCAGGCGATGAACCTCGCGTTCGCCGACCGCGATTTCTACTACGGCGATCCTTACATGAAACCGGTCGCGCCGATCGAAACACTGCTTTCGAAAGACTACGCGAAGGAACGGGCGAAGCTGATCAATCCCGACAAGAACGATCCCGATATCAAACCCGGTGATCCGTACAAGTTCAGCGGCAAGCCGCACCCGTTCCAAAAACTTCTCGACGACTGGAAGACCGTCCCGTCCGAGACACAGACGCTTGCACCTCAAACGACCGGCGAGCGCCAACGCGAACTGCGCGACGAGATCGCGACGAGCTTCCCCGACGGCGAAAGCTCGTTTTACGGCGGGACGACTTCGGTCCAGGCGGCAGACGCCGAAGGCTGGGTGGTGTCGGTCACGCCGAGCGGCGGTTGGATCCCGGCGGTCATTGCCGGTCGGACGGGCATCGGTCTCAGCCAGCGGGCGCAGAGTTTTGTAACCGATCCGGCCGACGGTCCGTACAACGTTATCGAGCCCGGCAGGCATCCTCGTGTAACATTGACGCCGACACTCGCGCTCAAGGACGGCAAGCCGTTTCTCGGGTTTTCGGTCCAGGGCGGCGACAGTCAGGATCAGAACCTGTTGCAGTTCTTCCTGAACAGCGTGGAATTCGGCTTCAACGTCCAGCGATCGGCCGAAGCCCCGAACTTCAACAGTTTTCAGATGCGCTCAAGTTTCGGAGCGCACGAGATCCGCCCGGGTCGTCTGCTGCTTGCGAATTCGACGCCGCAGGCCGTCCGCGACGAGCTTGCGAAAATGGGCTACACGCTCGTATTTGAAGAGCGGACATCGGGTCCGATCACGGCAATTTTCTTCGATCGCCAGCACGGTTCAATGTGGGGCGCCGCCAGCAACCACGGCGACGACTACGGAATCGGATGGTGAAGCCATTTGGGATTTGGGATTTCGGATTTCGGATTGGAGCGCAAGCGTCCCGCTTGCAATGAGCGCGAAGCGCGAATTTTAAGCACATGAAAAAAGCAATCAAACTCTTCGCAATTATTTCCTTTGCCGCCTTCGCTGGGACGTTCCTCGCGACCTCCGGCAGCACGCAGACGCAGACCGTTACGGCCGGTCAGAAGTTCAAGAGCATCAAGGTTCTCAACGACATGCCGGCCGATCAGCTCGGCAAGGTCATGAACCTTATGACGGCCTCGCTCGGCGTGCAGTGCAAATACTGCCACGCCTCGAACGACGCGGATTTCGAGAAGGAAGGATTCGAACACAAGGACGCCGCGCGGGCGATGCTAAAGATGGTGTTCGACATTAACAAGAATTACTTCGAGGGCCGTCCCGAAGTGACCTGCAACACCTGCCATCGGGCGCAGGGACACCCGCAGGCGGCGCTGAATCTTTATCCGGCGCCGCCCGAACCGCGTCCGGCGCAACCGGCGACGAAGCCGGTAACCGCCGATATCCTTGCCAAGTTCGCGGCGGCGATCGGCACAGGCGACGTCAAATCGCGCAAGATCACGGCGCAGCGGATCGAACCGGACGGAAAGACGACTGAGGCGGAAGAGATCCTGCAAAGCGGATCGAAGATCCGGGTCAATACGACATATCCGACGGTGGTCGTTTCGGAGGTTTTCGACGGCACTAAGGCGCGCAAGTTTACCGACGCCGGTCCGATCGATCTTACTGCCGACGAGTCCGAACAGATCAAGCGCGAAGCATTGATCTTCGGAAGCGCTGATCTGAAATCGATCTATACGAAAATGGACTACCGGTTCGCGGACAAGATCGACGGGCGCGACGTTTACCTCGTCCAGGCGACGACTGCCGACAACAGCCGCGACCGGCTCTATTTCGACGCCCAGACAGGACTCTTGGTACGAAGAATGTCAACCGTCTTCACGGTCGTCGGACCGTTCGTTTACCAGTTCGACTACGCCGATTACAAGGATTTCGGCGGCGTGAAAATACCGACGACGTACAAAGTCGCCGTCCCGAACATCCGCTGGACTCGAAAGATCGTAGACGTTAAAATCAACGCCCCAGTAGAAGACAAGAACTTTTGATTTGCGATTTGCGATTTGCGATTTGCAATCGAATGGACGGCCGGCTCTCAACCGTATCATTGCTAGTTAGCCGCGGATGACGCGGATAACGCGGATCTTGGGGAAGATCTGATCTTTTGACCTCATAACAGGAGAATGGATGGAATCCTCACTTAAACACAACGAACTCACGAGGCAGATAATTGGAACGTTCTTTGAAGTATACAACGAACTCGGACACGGCTTTCTGGAGTCCGTCTACCACAAAGCAATGCTTATTGCGTTAAAAGCGAGTGGCCATCGGGTTCGAAGCAAGCCAGAGATTACGGTATGGTTTCGCGGACAAACGGTTGGAAAGTTTGAGGCTGATCTGATTGTTGACGAAACGGTAATTTTGGAACTCAAGTCTGCACAGGCGATCGACCGCGCGCACGTCGCACAGTTATTGAACTACTTGCGTGCCACTGACATCGAGGTTGGTCTGGTGTTAAATTTCGGAATCAAACCGGAGTTTCAACGGAAGGCATTCGATAATTCGAGAAAGCGTTTTGCACCGAATCGAAAGTCGATCTTGGAAGTTGTCTTCGAGGATTCGGACCGATCGTAACATTATCCGCGTCATCCGCGGCTAAAAATAAATATATGAGCAAAATCATCAAAGCAGGACTTATTCAGGCGCACAACGTAGGCGATGTAAACGCGCCGATCGAGGAAATCAAAAAGGCGAACATCGACAATCAGATGAAGTTTGTCGAGGAAGCCGCGCGGCAGGGAGTTCAAATGCTATGTTTTCAGGAGATCTTCACGACGCCGTATTTCTGTGCCGAGCAGCAGACGCGATGGTATGAAGCGGTCGAGAAGGTTCCGGACGGACCGACCGTCAAGCTCATGCGAGACGTCGCGAAGCAGTTCGGCATGGTCCTGATCGTCCCGATCTACGAAGAGGAAATGTCCGGGATCTATTACAACACGGCGGCCGTCATCGACGCCGACGGAACGTATCTCGGCAAATACCGCAAGACGCACATCCCGCACGTCGCACCCGGTTTTTGGGAGAAGTTCTACTTCCGCCCGGGCAATCTCGGCTATCCTTGCTTCGACACGGCGTTTGCGCGGATCGGCGTTTATATCTGCTATGACCGGCACTTTCCGGAAGGCGCGCGCTGTCTCGGATTGAACGGCGCCGAGATCATCTTCAATCCGTCGGCGACCGTCGCCGGCCTTTCCGAGTATCTCTGGAAACTCGAACAGCCAGCACACGCGGTTGCGAACGGGTATTTCGTCGGGGCGATAAACCGCGTCGGGACCGAATCGCCGTGGAATATCGGCGAATTTTACGGCCAAAGCTATTTCTGCGATCCGCGCGGACAAATGCTCGCGGTCGGAACGCGCGATCAGGACGAACTGATCGTCGCGGATCTCGACATGGACAAGATCAAAGAGGTACGCAACACGTGGCAGTTCTTCCGCGACCGCCGCCCCGACGCGTACGGCGCGATCTGCGACGATTAATGAAGCAAACGCGGATTGCGGTGCGCCGAAGGCGCTGTAGAAAGTAGCCAGATGCGAAGCTTCTGGTGAGAGGCGTCTACAATGCGGGTCGCATCGGAGATGCGAGGAGAGTAAATGCCTTCTAGTCACGTGGCCTCGAATTTTCATCTGGTCTTTTCTACAAAGGGGCGGTTACCCCTGATTTCGGACGATTGGCGCGATCGGCTTCACGCGTACATGGGAGGAATAGTCAAGGGACTCGACGCAATGCCATTGGCAATTTGCGGAGTGACCGATCATGTTCATCTTTTGGTCAGTCTGAAGTCAAAACATCGTCTGGACTACTTTCTTCGAGATTTGAAGGCCGATTCGACCGGTTGGGTCCACCGTGAACTCCAGAAGAAGTTCGAGTGGCAGAAGGGATACGGAGCGTTTTCGGTAAGTCCGACGAACGTGCCCGCAGTGAAACGATATGTCCTGAATCAAGAAGAACATCACCGAGTGAAGTCATTTCAGGACGAATATGTAGAGCTTTTGGAAGCAAGCGGGGTTGAATATGATCCGAAATACCTTTGGTGAATCGTCTCGCGTTTTCAACGCGAGGCCTTCTTTGGTAATCGGTACCAGACGTTTCACGTCTGGCTACTTTCGAATTACGGCTTCGCCGTTCGCGTATTTAATCGTTGTGGCTATTTTCGCCGTGCCGGCGTTGGCCCAGACGCCACAGGCGATCGAACGTGAACTGGTCAATCACGTCAAGGCGATCAAGAAGTACGCCCGCGAGAACACTCCGGACGCGGCGACGAGTCTTGATTCCGAGAACGACGCGCTCAAAGCCAAACTCGTGAAATACGGCCGGCTCGCGTCAGTGCTGAAATATCCCTTCAACGAGCTGAAAAAGCAGATCTACGTCGCGACCTCGAAGGACGGCAAGTTCCGCATCTATTCGTGGGACACGGAAACCGGCGGCACGATGCATTTCTTCGAAAACGTGTTTCAGTTTCAAGGCGCGGGCGGAAAGGTCTTTTCGAAGGCCGCTGTCCTCGACGAAGCCGACGCCGGAGGATTCTACAGCGACATCTTCCAGGTACGCAGTGCGAACGGGCCAGTATATATCGGGCGAATGACCTCGATCCTTGCTACGAGCGATTTTTACGAGGAGGTCTGTCTTTTCAGGATATCGGGCACGAAACTCGATAACCAGCTTCGGCTGTTCAAAACAAAAGCCGGAATGCAGAACCGGATCGGCTACGAATATGACTTCTTCTCGGTCGTCGATCGGAAGGACCGTCCGATCAGACTTGCCCGGTTCGACGAGAAAACGAGCACGATCCTGATTCCGGTCGTCATTGCCGACAAGGCATCAGACGGCCCGGGCCGCGTCACAAACCGGTTCATCAAGTACCGCTTTGACGGAAAGAGCTTCGTGCTTCAGAAATAGGAGCGAATATGAACGACGATCTATGGGGAAACATTGCGGTTGACACAGAATTGAAGCTCCCGGTCGCAATCCTGAAAACGCAGGCTTCCCTGCTTGAACAGAAGACATCCGGAATCCTGGCCGCGCGGGTTGACGCATTCAAACCGACCGGAAAAGAGGCAGTCGGATATGCGTTCAGCATTGTGGCGCCCGAGCTGTCGAACTACGTCTTCAAGGTTCTTACGATCAGCCATCCGACCGTTCTCCTTTACCCGGTAAGAGTTGTCGATCAAACATCCAAGGCCGACACCAGTTGCAAAACCGAAGACGAGTTCATTTCGGTCGTCAGGCAGATCCTCTCATCAGAAGTCGTTCACAAGGCAATACTGGCGCTATTGACCCAAAGCAAAGCAGCTAAATTGAGATAAGCAAGATGGTTGATATTCCGCACGAAACGATTGAACAGAATTTCGCCGAAATGCATCCGCTGATGACGGCTCCGGAGGCGATGCTCGAGGCGAACCGTTGTCTTTATTGCTACGACGCGCCGTGCACGCGCGCGTGCCCGACGCATATCGACGTCCCGTCGTTCATTAAGAAGATCGCGTCCGGGAACATTGCCGGCGCCGCGCGCGTCATATTCGACGCGAACCCGATCGGTTCTTCGTGCGCGAAGGTCTGTCCGGTCGAGGTCCTGTGCGAAGGCGCGTGCGTCGAAAAAACGCTCGTCAAGAAGCCGATCGAGATCGGGAGATTGCAGCGGTACGCGACCGAACACGCGCTCGACAGCGGCAAACCCCTGTTCGAAACTGCCGCACCGAATGGAAAATCGGTCGGGGTGATCGGCTCCGGTCCGGCAGGACTGAGCTGCGCGACGTACCTCGCAAGGCTCGGTTACGAGGTCACGATCTACGAACGACGCGAGTTGGCCGGAGGGCTCGACACTTACGGGATGGCCGAATACAAAATGACGCAGGCGCAGTCGCTGGCGGAGGTCGCGCACGTCGAATCACTTGGTGTGAAGTTCAAACTCAACACCTCGGTGATCGTCGACGGTTCAAACGGACAGGAGGGTGACGGCGTGGCATTCGCCGATCTTCTAGAAGCGCACGACGCCGTCTTTCTCGGGGTCGGACTCGGAAAAACCAATCGGCTGAACATTCCCGGCGAGGATCTCGACGGCGTTTTCGACGCGCTCAAGTTCATCAAACTCGTCAAAACGCGTGACTGGTCGGCGGTCCCCCGCGGACGCCGCGTGGTCGTTCTCGGCGCCGGCAACACCGCGATCGACGCCGTAACCCAAGCCAAACGCGTCGG
>JAKQII010000289.1 GCA_029557535.1 Acidobacteriota bacterium | reverse complement strand
GCCGGCGGCGATTGCGTCAACGGCGGAAAAGAAGCCGTCGACGCGGCGCAGGCGGGAAAACGCGCCGCCGCCGGGATCCACTTCGCGCTGACGGGCAACGCGGCGAATCTGGCGGGACAGTGATGCGGCAATGGGTGCTCGCGAGCCGTCCTGACGGGCTTGCGACGATTGACAATTTCAGACTCGAAGAGGCTCCGGTCCCGGAGATCGGCGATCGCGAATTGCTCGTCCGAACGCTCTACCTGGGCGTCGCGCCGGTGATGCTCAGGTATATGACGAACGAGGCATCGTTCGAACGGCCGCTCGAGATCGGCGACGTCATGCATGGCCGGGGCGTCGCCGAGGTTATCGCGTCAAGACATCCCGACTTCAGGCCGGGCGACCGCGTCCAATCAAAGCTCGGTTGGCGCGAATACGCGAAGATTGCTCCCGACGATCCGTATTTTCTGACCTACAAAATGCGGAACACTGATCTTCCGGCATCGTACGGTATCGGCAGTCTCGCAATGAGCGGTTTCACGGCGCTCATCGGGATGCGCGAGATCTGTCAGGTCGTGCCGGGCGAAACGGTGCTTGTTTCGGGCGCGGCCGGCGGAGTCGGAAGTCAGGCGGGATTCGTCGCCCGCGCGCTTGGCGCGGGAAACGTCGTCGGCATCGCCGGCGGACCAGAGAAATGCTCGCTTCTGATGACGCGGCTCGGTTACGATGCGGCGATCGATTACAAATCGGAAAACGTCCGAGAAAAACTCGAAGAGAATTTTCCGGACGGAATCGACGTTTATTTTGACAACGTGTTCGGCGAGGTCCTCGATGAGGTTCTGCTGCTGATCAACCGTCGGGCGCGGATCGCACTTTGCGGCCGGATTTCGGAGTATCTCAAACCCGTGGCGGAACATCACGCTTTCCGCAATCTCGGACGGCTCGGGTTGCAGGACGCGAAACTGGAGGCATTTTTCGTTTACGATTACACCGCGCGTTTCGCCGAGTTTGAGGACATTCTCGCGAACTGGATCAGGGATGGAAAACTGAACCCATTGGAACATGTTCTTGAAGGTTTGGAACGGATGCCCGAAGCGTTGATCGGACTCTATGAAGGCCGGAACGCCGGCGTGGCAATGGTTAGGATCGGCTGAGGCGCGATCAACTGAACTGGCGTGAGATCATGGAGATTCCTACGCAAAATTCACGGGTTCTCAAATGCGGTGAAATCGATCAATCGACTCGAAGCTAAGGAAATAAAGGTCGATCCGGCGGTTTACGACACAATTGCCGGCGACTGCGAACTCGCACCGGGCTTCGTTTTGACGATCAGCTGGGAAGGCGACAAGCTGATCGGGGCGACGGGCCAAGCGCAGGACTGAACTCGAGCCGGTTTCGGAGACACGGTACATTGAGCCCGGGTCAAGGCGAACATCATCTTTGAAAAGGACTCTGAAGGAAAATTGACGGAATTGGTCCTGCTGCAAGGCGGGCGAACGATCAAGGCAAAGAAGATCAAATAGGCCGGCCAAGGCGCAGGGGATTTTCAGGTACGAATCGAGCAGATTATGGCAGATCTAAGTGTAAATTTCGCAGGAATCAAATCGCCGAATCCGTTCTGGCTGGCTTCGGCGCCGCCGACGAACATGGGATCGATGATCGAGCGCGCCTTCGACGCCGGTTGGGGCGGCGCGGTCTGGAAAACGCTCGGCGAGCCGATCGTGAATGTTTCGTCGCGGCTCGCGGCGATCGACTACGGCTCGACGCGGATGCTGGGACTCAACAACATCGAGCTCATCACGGATCGACCGCTCGAGGTCAATCTCAAGGAAGTTTACGAGTGCAAGAAGAAGTACCCGAACAACGCCGTGATCGTGTCATTGATGGTCGAATCGAAGCGCGAGGCGTGGCATGAGATCGTCAAGCGCTCGCAGGACACCGGCTGCGACGGGTTCGAACTCAACTTCGGCTGTCCGCACGGCATGAGCGAGCGCGGGATGGGATCGGCGATGGGCCAGGTGCCCGAGTACACCTGCATGGTCACCGAGTGGGTCAAAGAGGTCTCGGAACTTCCGGTGATCGTCAAGTTGACGCCGAACGTCGCGCACATCGGGCCTCCGGGACGCGCCGCGGCGAAAGGCGGCGCCGACGCCGTCTCGTTGATCAACACGATAAATTCTGTAATGGGCGTCGATATCGACTCGATGGTTCCCTATCCCAACGTCAACGGCAAGGCGGCGCACGGCGGATATTGCGGACCGGCGGTCAAACCGATCGCGCTCAACATGGTCTCGGAACTCGCCCGCGATCCCGAATTTGGCATACCGATCTCGGGCATCGGCGGGATCGCTACCTGGCGCGACGCGGTCGAATTCATGCTGCTCGGCGCCGGAACGGTACAGGTCTGCACCGCGGTGATGCACTACGGCTACCGGATCGTCGAAGACATGATCGACGGGCTGAATTCGTACCTTGACGAAAAGGGATTCGCGTCGGTGGGCGACATCGTCGGAAAGTCCGTTGACCGCGTCACCGACTGGGGACATCTCGATCTCAATTACAAGGTCGTCGCACGCGTGAACAACGAGAAATGCGTCAAGTGCAATCTCTGCTATATCGCCTGCGAGGACGGCGCGCACCAGTGCTTCAGTTTCGACGAGAACAAGTTCCCGGTCGTCGATGAGCACGAATGCGTCGGCTGCAATCTCTGCACGCTCGTCTGCCCCGCGCCCGGCGCCGTGACGATGGTCCGCCTCGACGACGGCAGCAATCCGCAGAGCTGGAAAGAAAGAATGGGATC
>JAKQII010000286.1 GCA_029557535.1 Acidobacteriota bacterium | reverse complement strand
CGGACGCCGACACCGACAGCGACGGGCTTAAGGACGGCGATGAATTCAAGAGCGGCACCGATCCGCATTTGCCCGACACCGATAGCGATGGGTTGAAGGACGGCGAGGAACTTTCAGTCGGCGCCGACCCTCTCCAGCCCGATACAGACTCTGACGGTTTGCCCGATGGATGGGAACATCAGTACAATATGAATCCTCGAGGTAATAACGACGATGACGAGATCGACGGTAACGGTGCCGAGGCCGATCCCGACGACGACGGCCTGAATAACAGTCAGGAGAGCGACTACGGCACGAACCCGAACGTCGGCGACACCGACGGCGATCTCGTCCCCGACGGCGTCGAAGCCGCGCAGGGCAGCGATCCGCTCGATCCCGACGATCGCGACCCGCGCGACACCGTCGCCGTGTCGGTCACTTTCGGCGACCCCAGCGGCAGCGATTCAGAGAAATACCGGCTGATAGTTGCGCCCGTCTCGGGCGATCCGCGCCCGGTTCAGATGCGCGTCAACCACTATTACGGATTAAGCGAAACGATCACGCTCGTGCTGGCGAAAGGCGCAAAGTACGAGGTGTCTCTTGAACATGCGGCAACCGAGCCGGGCTTTATGGCGCAATACGGATTTTCAAACTATGACTGGGAACTCAGCATCCAATCGCCGCAAATCTTCGTGCTTGATCCTGATCATATCGTCACCAAAGAAATCGACTGGCCCAATTCGACGTTTAAAGCCGCAGGCAAGACCGCAACACTGTACGTGCCGAAGGTGGAGTACATTGACACCGCTGAGAATACCGACACCGTTGACTTAGTCAAGGTGCTGAACGCGACGCCGTATGTTGAAATCACCGGCCCCGCCGACGGAAACGTGAGCGACAGTATAACGGTCAACGTGGTCACCAAGGACCCCATTGCGCCCATCGAGGAATCGAAGATTTCCATTGACGGCCAGACTCCTGACACGGCTGGAACCCCGACATGGAATGCCTCGCAGAAGTATTTCGAGCGGACGTTCAGCAAGACCCTTACCATCGGTGAATTCAGCCGCTACATCAAGGTGGTAGCCACAAACGCCGTGGGTAATGTCGGAAGCGACAGTCTGACCGTCAAGACGCTGCGGAAGACGGACGGCTCCGCCATTGACTCGCGCAAGGCAATAAACAACTCAAGCCTGCCGGATCAACCCGATAGCGCCGCGGACTACGAATTTCGCGTTGAAATCAACAATCAGGCGGCCAACGCGAATTCGGGCGCAAAGGAGACCATTTCCGCTGACTCCAAGGCTTTCGTCACGACGACGCTCGATCTGGAAGAAACCGACAACAACAGCGGAATCTTCCGTTCCGACTGGCTGGTCGCCGTGCCGAAGAACTTCGTCAAGCCAACCGGTTTTGCATCTTCCGTCCAAGACATCATTGACACCCGTTTGGCCGTTGACTTGGGGACGTTCCCGCAAGTCGAATACACCATTAGCGAGCTCACATGCACGGACAAGGCCAT
>JAKQII010000256.1 GCA_029557535.1 Acidobacteriota bacterium | reverse complement strand
TCGCTGGCATCAAAGAACTTGCGGGTTCACTAGCGGTTCCCTTCGACTTTTATTGCTGGGATCTTTACACCGAGGTCGGAAAGTTTTACGCCGACAGCGAGGAGAACAAGAAGTTCCGCGCGGAGGTCCTGCACGAACTCGAGACCGGTGCCGGCGAAGTATATGAACTCGCGGACTGGGTCGCGACGCGCAATGTCGAATGCATTCTCCGGACGAACGAGCGGCTCGATATCCGTTACGATCTGCTCCCGCGCGAATCCGAGATCCTTCACCTGAATTTCTGGGAAAAGGCGTTCGGATTGATGAAGGAACGCGGCGTCATCCGTTTTGAGACCGAAGGCAAGAACAACGGATGCTGGGTCATGCCGTTCGACTCGCACGAAGGCACCGACGAGCACGACAGCGACAAGATCCTCGTCCGCTCGAACGGAACGGTCACGTACACCGGGAAGGACATCGCATACCAGATGTGGAAGCTCGGCCTGCTCGGTCTCGACTTCAACTACAAACTCTTCGATACGTATGCGGACGGAAAGGAAGTTTGGATCACGACGAGCGATCCGAGTGAATCGGGGGCACCCGAATTCGGGCACAGCGAGACGGTTTACAACGTCATCGACACCCGGCAGTCGTACCCGCAAGAAGTTGTAAAGAAAGGCGTTGCGACGATCTTTCCAGACAAGGGAGAGGCCGCGAGCGTCCATTTGAGCTACGAAATGGTCGCGCTCAGCCCGGCCGCCGCCGAGGAGCTCGGATTCGAACTTTCGGACGAGGACCGCTCGAAGAGCTTCATTGAGATGTCCGGCCGGAAAGGGCTCGGCGTCAAAGCCGACGATCTCATTGACCGACTCGAAGCGGACGCGCGGAAAGAGGTCGAGGCGCGTCACCCGGACATTTCGGTTGATGAGAAAGCACTGATCGCGCGGCAGATCGCGGTCGGTGCGCTCCGCTATTTCGTCCTGAAGTTTACAAAGAACACGGTCGTCGTTTTCGACTTCAAGGAAGCGCTCTCGTTCGAGGGCGAAACCGGGGTTTATTGCCAATACACTGCCGTCCGGACGAACTCGATCTTCAAAAAGCTCGAAGCCGGCGGCCTCGAAGCCGCTCGTGAGCTCGTCAGAGCTGGGAAAGATGAAGTGGCGGAGGTGTTCGCTTCTGAACAGGGGAACGACATCTGGTCGATGGTGGCGCTCGCCGCGCGCCTCGACGAATCGGTTGCAGCCGGTGTCGCATCGACCGAACCGGCCGTTCTCGCGAAATACTGTTTCGGACTCGCGAAGGCATTCAACCTTTTCTACCACCATCATCGCATCATCGCCGAGGAGAACGCCGTCAAGCGCGCCGTTCTGGTGACGGTCGCGGATATTACGCGACGGGCGCTGACAGCCGGATTGAATACGCTCGGAATTGAAGTTCCGGAACGGATGTGATGTGGCAAGGATTTTGCTTCGATGTGTTTGCGAGCCGAATGGGTCGAGTTTGCGGCTGAATTCTTTGTAAAATGCAAATTTTGCTTTGCAAAATGCGTTTCGCACTCGCCAAGGTCTAAATATGTTAATCGTCATGAAACCCGACGCGACGCCGGATGAAGTCGGCCGCGTCCTCGAGATAATCGAACATCTTGGTTTTCGTCCGCATACCATGCCGGGCGCGTCGCGAACCGCGATCGGGATCACCGGGAACCGCGGAGCCGTCGATCCGGCGCATTTCGAGAACCTTCCGGGCGTCGCGGACGCGATCCGCGTCACGAAGCCTTATAAGTTGATCTCGCGCGATCTTCGGCCGGAACGTTCGGTCATCAAGGTCGGAAACGCGACGATCGGCGGCGACGAACTCGCGATCATCGCCGGACCGTGCGCCGTCGAGACCGTCGACCAGGTCTTTTCAGCCGCGGAAGCGGTTGCGAAAAGCGGCGCGAGATTCTTCCGCGGCGGCGCATTCAAACCGCGAACCTCGCCGTACGCGTTCCAGGGAAAGGGCGAGGACGGACTCAGGATCCTGGCAGAGGTCAGGGACAGGTTCGGTCTGAACATCGTGACCGAAGCCATGGACGAGCGCGGTGTCGATCTGGTCGAAAGATATGGTGATTGCATCCAGATCGGCGCTCGCAACATGCAGAATTTTTCGTTGCTGAAATATGTCGGCCGAACGCGCAAGCCGGTGCTCCTCAAACGCGGGCTTTCGGCGACGCTCGACGAGTTTCTTCTTGCGGCGGAGTACGTAATGTCGGAGGGCAATTACGATGTCATCCTTTGCGAACGCGGCATCCGCACGTTTGCCGACCACGCACGGAACACGATGGACCTGTCGATCGTGCCGGCGGTTCACCGGCTAACGCATCTGCCGATCATTGTTGACCCCTCACACGGAACTGGACGCAATTACATGGTCAATCCTTTGGCGCGCGCGGGAGTCGCGGTCGGCGCCGACGGACTGATCATCGAGATCCATCCTTGCCCCGAAGAGGCGCTCTGCGACGGCGCCCAGGCGCTGACTCTGGAGCAATACTCGGAACTCTACGAACAGGTGAAGGCGATACATGCCGTGGTTGGAGAGCAGTCGCTGGTGGCGGCGGAAGCGTGAGACAAGTAAAAGGTAAAATGTAAAAAGTGAAAAAGCCGACCCTGTTGTTTCTCGCTCGGCTTTTCTACTTTCTACTCCTGTTTTCCGCATTGGGACACCCTAGATGTTTTTTTGAATTATTTGGAGGAGTCCGGTTTGAAGATCGTCGGTTTTGAGGATTATCTTTCGCGGTTGGAGTGACTGGGGCAGTATGATCTCGAGTTCGTAGATGTTCTGAGTGATTTCGGTCGCCTTCTCGACCGAGAGTGCGAAGCGGGCTTGCTTCAGAATTCTTTCAAGTTCTTTGTACACAGTATATGCCGTGAACGAAAGGCAGATGTGCGCCTCGATCCGATGTCTCAGCCGGTGGCAGATCGGGCGGATCCTGAGATCGGTTTGGACATCCGAAAGGCCTTTTTCGATCTGCAACAGATTGCCGTACTGGCCGATGATCTCGTTCGGCAAGAGATCGCAATTGGTTTCGTATCCTTTGAGGCCGTCCCACCGTCCGTCCCGGTCATTACAAATTGGCTAGAAAAATGTGCGGAAAACAGGAAAAGTAAAAAAGCCGACGATGTTGTTTCTCGCTCGGCTTTTCTACTTTTTACCTTTTACTTTTTACTTCGAAGACTCGGTCTGCCGGCCTCTACCGCTCCCGGTTCTGACTCGCCAGCTGCGCTCTTGCCTGAGCGCGGTCGAGGTTGTCCTTGACCGATTCGTATTCCTCGGCGGTTCCCTGCCAGCCGGCAACCGACTTGCTTGCCGCATCGAGCAGCTGTTTTGCGGTGTCAGCGTCGATGTCCTCAACGGTCTCGGCGACATCGGCGAGGATCGAAACCTTGTTGTTGCTGATCTCGACGAATCCGCCCGAGATCAGCATGCGGTCAGCCTTTCCGTCACGCGTGTACGTCAGGATCCCTGAACGCAGCGCCGAGATCATCGGCGCGTGATTGGTCATGATCCCGACATCGCCCGACGACGAAGGGACCGTAACCGACTCAACCGTCTCGTCCAATACCCTCTTTTCAGGTGTTACGATTTCTAAGTTCAACATCTTTCCATTTCGGATGTGGGATATGGGATTTGGGATTCCGAATCAACAAATCCGCAATCCCAAATCCGAATTCCCAAATGCTTTAGGCTGCCGCCGCCATCTTCTTGGCCTTCTCACGGGCCTGTTCGATGGTTCCGACCATGTAGAACGCCTGTTCCGGCATGTCGTCACACTCGCCGTCGAGGATCGCCCTGAAGCCCTTGATCGTGTCGTCAACCTTGACGTATTCGCCCTTGAGGCCCGTAAACTGCTCGCCGACCGTGAACGGCTGCGAGAAGAAGCGCTGGATTTTGCGGGCGCGGGCAACGGTCAGCTTGTCGTCTTCCGAAAGCTCGTCGAGACCGAGGATCGCGATGATGTCCTGAAGGTCCTTGTAACGCTGCAGGATCTTCTTGACGGACTGCGCGGTGTTGTAATGCTCGTCGCCGACGATCTGCGGATCGAGAATGCGCGAGTTCGACGCGAGCGGATCGACGGCCGGGTAGATTCCGAGCTCGACGATCTGGCGCGAAAGCGCGGTGACCGCGTCAAGGTGCGCGAACGTCGTTGCCGGTGCGGGATCGGTGTAATCGTCCGCCGGAACGTAAACGGCCTGGATCGACGTGATCGCGCCCGTTTTGGTCGATGTGATGCGCTCTTGCATTTCGCCCATTTCCGTCGCCAGGTTCGGCTGATATCCCACGGCCGACGGCATGCGTCCGAGCAGCGCGGACACTTCCGATCCGGCCTGCGTGAAGCGGAAGATGTTGTCAACGAAGAACAGCACGTCGTTGCCCTGATCGCGGAAGTACTCGGCGACCGTCAGACCCGAAAGCGCGACGCGCAGACGTGCTCCCGGCGGCTCCGTCATCTGTCCGTAAACAAGCGCCACCTTCGAATCCTTGATCGCTTCCATGTCAACCTTGTTCAGATCGAACCCGTGGTTCTCCTTGAAGTCGGTCATGAACTCTTCACCGTAACGGATGACCGACGATTCGACCATTTCGCGCAGCAGGTCGTTCCCCTCGCGCGTGCGCTCGCCGACGCCGGCGAACACCGAATAACCCTCACGGCCTTTCGCGACGTTGTTGATCAGCTCCATGATCAGAACCGTCTTGCCGACTCCGGCTCCGCCGAACAGGCCGATCTTTCCTCCGCGGAGGAACGGCTGGATCAGGTCGATGACCTTGATTCCGGTTTCGAACATCTCAAGGCGCGTCGACTGCTCGTCGAACGGCGGCGCGTGACGGTGGATCGAATAACGCGTGTCGGTCACGAGTTCACCGAGCTCGTCAACCGGATCGCCGATGACGTTCATCACGCGGCCGAGCGTCGCCGCGCCGACCGGAACCGTGATCGGACCGCCCTGGTCGATGACCTTCATCCCGCGGACCATGCCGTCGGTCGGGAGCATCGAAACCGCACGGACGCGGCCTTCGCCCAAATGCTGCTGAACTTCCGCGATGACGTCGATCGTCGTTTCGACATCGAATCCGTCGCTTGAGATGCGCAGCGCCTGATAGATCGGCGGTAAATAATTGTCTGAAAATTCAACGTCAACAACCGGACCGATTACCTGTACAACCTGTCCGATGTGCTGGGTGCCGTTATTAGCCATTTATTCTTGTTCGACTCCTCTGATAGAAACGAATTTGGTAGTTATAACAAAGGAGAAAGGTTAGCATATTGCTCAGATGAAACGCAAAACTCGCTTGTGAGGTTGTGCGCGTCCGCAGAACGTCGCGAAACAGCCTTGTAACCGTCATTTGATTGACACTGGATGCACCTTTTAGTAGCCTCGCAAAAAGAAAGAAATACGGGCTATTGACACATTTGAATAATCCAAAAAAGATCGAACTTCCGCCGCAAGGCCTAAAGACCCTTTTCGGGGTTCAGGATCAGAACATCAAGTATCTCGAAACGCTGCTCGACGTCTCGATCGGGGCGCGCGGCAACGAGATCACGCTCGACGGCGACCCGCGCGACATCGCCGCGGTCGAGCGGATCCTGCATGACTTCGCCGAACTGTTCGACGAGGGCAATCACTTTACCGACAAGGAACTCCGGGACGCCTTCAAGCAGATCGCGGACGACCGGGCCTACTCGCTGAAGGACTATTTCACTCGATCGCGTTTCAATCCGTCGGGAAAGAAACAGGTCGCGCCGAAGACCGCGAACCAGCGGAAGTACATCGAGGCGATCCAGGATCACGACCTGACGTTCGGGATCGGGCCGGCCGGGACCGGAAAGAGCTACCTGAGCGTCGCAATGGCGGTACAGTCGCTATTTTCAAAACAGGTTTCGCGGATCATTCTGACGCGCCCGGCGGTCGAAGCGGGCGAGAAACTCGGATTCCTGCCGGGCGACCTGCAGGACAAGGTCGATCCATACTTGCGGCCGCTTTACGATGCACTGTTCGACCTCGTCGACGCCGAGCGCGTCACAAAAATGCTCGAAAAACGCATCATCGAGGTCGCCCCGCTGGCATTCATGCGCGGCCGATCGCTCAACGATTCGTTCATCATCCTTGACGAGGCGCAGAACACGACCGGCGAGCAAATGAAGATGTTTCTGACGCGCATCGGATTCGGTTCGAAGGTTGTCGTCACCGGCGATAAGACGCAGATCGATCTTCCCCGCGGCCAACGCTCCGGACTGCTTGAGGCGGAACGCGTGCTTCAGGGGATCGAGGAGATCGAGTTCGTTTATTTCGACAAGCGCGACGTCGTGCGGCACCGCTTGGTACAGCTAATCGTCGAGGCGTACGAAGGACAGGACGATCAAGGGGAAAAGTGAAAAAGGGGAAAAGTGAAAAAGGGGAAAAGTGAAAAAGGGGAAAAGTGAAAAAGGGGAAAAGGGGAAAAGGGGAAAAGTGAAAAGTGAAAAAGGGAAAAAGGGGAAAAGGGGAAAAGTCAGATTCGGGAGCAGCGCTGTCGATACCGCGTGCGTGAGCGGGTGAGTGGGTGAGCGGGCGCTGTCAGAACCGGGAGCGGTAAGCGACCGCGTCGAAAGTAAAAGGTAGAAAGGCAAAAGTAAGAAAGTCGAGTTTGAACGGTGAACTCCAAACAATAAGTCGTGGAAACGCAAGACGAAAAACGATCATTTACCGATTACATCACATTGGCGCTGACGACATTCGGCGTCGGCTATCTGCCGCTCGCGCCTGGGACTTGGGGTTCAATGGTCGGGGTCGCGATCTACGTCGGCATCGAGTGGTTCGAGACCTCGCTGCTCACTTCGTTTTCGGCATCGGGCGTCGCGCCGGCGGAGATCGGTGCCTGGATGCATTCGGTCAACGTGATCTTGTTCCTCGCGCTCTGCCTGGCCGGCGTTTGGGCCTCCGATCGCTCAACGGTGCTTTTCAATCACAAGGATCCGTCCCGGGTGGTCGTCGACGAGGTGATGGGACAGCTTCTCGTTTTCCTCTTTATTCCGTTCACGCTCTCGTGGAAGTTGATCCTCGCCGGATTTCTGCTTTTCCGGCTGTTCGACATCTGGAAGCCGTATCCGATCGACTCGCTGCAAAGCCTCCCGGCCGGGATCGGCGTTTGCGCGGACGACCTGCTAGCCGGCGTTTACGGCGGTGCGTGCCTGAGCGTGATCTATGCGGTATCGGTGAGCTTATGATCGTAAATCTTTTGAGCGGGGATGCATTGACCGACACCGTTCGTGAGGCGGGGATTCCGGGCGAGCTGATCGTCTTCAACGAATGCCTTAGCGACGGTCCGGTCCAATTCGAAACACTCGAAGAGTTTTGGGACGGACGCGCGGCTTACCTCGAGAAGGAGTTTGGAGAGAATCCGCGCTCGTATGTTCTCAAGGTCGTTGCGGAGTTGAAGAGATTCGAATTTTTGAATGCGACCGACGAACTGGTTCTTTGGTTCGGTGACGATCTGTTCTGTCAGGTGAACATGTGGTTTTCTTCGACGCTGTTTTCCAACGAGGGGATGCGTGTTTCGCGTGTTTTTCCAAAAGGGTTCGATTTCGGACACGAGTCCGAAGCAGAGCTTCAAGCTGCATTCGAATCGCGGGCCGAGCTTCATCCGTCAGATGTCGACCTTTGTGTAAGTCTTTGGCTGGCATTCAGTTCCGGCGATAATTACACGCTGACCGAACTGGGCAAATCCAGGTCGCCGGCCTTTCGACGACTTGAACAATGCTGCCTTGCCGCCGCCGAGCGGGAAACGCGACCGCAGGAATTGATCGATCGGTTGAATGGTGAATTCGACGGCGATTTCGGAAAGATCTTTAAGGAGTTTTGCCGCCTCGAGCCGATCTACGGCTACGGCGACGCGCAAGTCCTCCGAAGATTGAAGAAAGAAGGATGAAGGATGAAATCGAGATTGTCGTAACCCACCCTTTGTCATTTCGATTCCGGTACATTCATCCCTCATCCTTCCGCCTTCATCCTTCAAAGATCCATCCTTTCTTCCAGAAATAGTAGACCAAAGCAAGGGCGACGATCCCCATTACCCCGAGCGTGATGAAGTAACCGTAGGCCGTCTTCGTCTCGGGCATGTTGTCGAAGTTCATTCCGTAGATGCCGGCTATGAGAGAAAGCGGCAGCATGATCGTCGAGATCAACGTCATGACCTTCATAACATCGTTCGTCTTGTTCGCGATCACGCTGAAATGAATGTCAAATAGCCCCGATACGAGGTCCCGATAATTTTCGGCGAGGTCGGCGATGCGCTGAAGATGATCGTGGACGTCGCGAAAGAACGGAAGCACCTGTTCCGGTATCTGGCCGAATTCGCCATGTGAGATGCGGTAAAGGACGTCAAGCTGGCGCGTCGAGATCCGTTTCAGGCGCGCGACCGCCCGGCGGATGTCCATGATCTCCTCAAGCATGTCCGTATTCGATTTCCGCATCAGAAACACACGATCCTCAAGTGCGTTGATGTTGTTGTCGAAGTCGTCGACGACCGGCATGTAGAGGTCGACAAGGTGATCGAACATCTGATGCAAAAGGTAGGCGGCGCCGCGCTGGCAGTGGAACGAGTTCGACCGGATCAACTGCCTGACGTTATTGATGCTGCGGAATTCTTCATGCCGGTACGTGACGATGAAGTTCCGTCCGAGATAGCCATCAAGTTCCTTCGTCACGAAATTGGTCGAATTTGTCTCGGATTTGACGCCGTGAAGAATGAAGAACATGTAATTCTTGTAGGCTTCGACCTTGGGCTGATTGCGCGTCTCGCGGCAGTCTTCGATGGTCAGGTGATGGAAATGGAAGACATCGCTGAGGACTCGGCCGGCATTCTCGTGGTGATCATGTTCGTTCGCGAAAATATCAACCCAAACCAGATTGTCGTCGTCCGCGAGGAGGTCAGGCAAATCGTCCGCACTAAAGCCTTCTTCAATCGCGTCGGCGCCGTCGCGATAAACTATGATCTCAATCATTCTTGAATCCCAAACTCAGCCGAAATTCGTTCGAAACCAGGAACCGGGAAGGTTCGCTTCGCGTAGTAGGCAATGATAATCTTTACGTGCAAAATATGAAAGAACAATCGGTTACGCTGCGATTGGACGGTGTCACGAAGCGCTTTGGCGACTTTACCGCGGTCGAAGATCTCGGTTTTGAAGTACGGTGCGGCCGTGTCTTTGGCTTCCTCGGGCCGAACGGCGCGGGCAAAACGACGACCATCCGGATGATCGTCGGGATCACCGCTCCGGACGAAGGAAGCATCGAGATCTTCGGGCGTCCTTTCGCGACGGGGTCGCAGGACCGGATCGGATATTTGCCGGAAGAGCGCGGCCTCTACAAGAAGATGAAGGTCGCCGATCAGCTCAGGTATTTCGCCGCGCTCAAGGGTGTCGGGCGGAAAGAAGCCGACGCCAGGATCGACTACTGGCTTGGGCGGATGAAGCTGGCCGAGTGGAAGAACAAGAAGACGACCGACCTTTCGAAGGGGATGTCCCAGAAGATCCAATTCATATCGACCGTGCTCCACGATCCGGAGCTGCTCATTCTCGACGAGCCGTTTTCGGGGCTCGATCCGGTCAATGTCGAGTTTATGATCGAGGTCGTCTCGGAACTCAAGGAACAGCACAAGACGATCATCTTCTCGACGCATCTGATGGAGACAGCCGAACGTCTGTGCGATGACATCATCCTGATCAACAAGGCGCGGAAAGTACTTTCGGGCACGCTTCGCGAGGTAAAGGAAAGCTACGGTTCAAACCTGATCGCGCTGCGCGCCGAGGGCACCGGCAAAGTAATTGACGATCCGGCGTTGGTCGCCAAGGCAACAACTCATTCCGACGAGACGATCGTCGTCATGGCCGACGGAGTCGACGAGCAGAAACTGCTTAGAACGTTGGTCGCGAATGGTGCGCGCGTGTCGAAGTTCGAAAAGATCGAGCCGAGCCTGAACGACATATTTATCGAAAAAGTATCGGAGTGAAGCCATTTGGGAATGGGGATTTGGGATTTCGGATTTGGGTTTGAGAATGCGTAGAAAGTCATGAAGGGACGTAGAAACGGTGTCCGGGGCTTGCTTCTCGCGCCAGGGGTTATTGTTCCGGCACCTTCGGGGCATAAGACGAAACCGTTTGCTTGAACCTTGAACCTTGAATCTTGAATTTTTGGGGGTTGAATACTTCGAATTTCGAGTTTGGACTTTGTTAGCCGATGAAAAAATTCTTCGCAGTCGTCAAACATGAATACAGGAAGATCGTCCTGCGCTGGACATTCTTGCTGGGAACACTGTTGTTTCCGTTGATCGCCGCATGTTTTGCGGTCGTTCCGGCGATCATCTTTTCGATCAAGGGCGAGCCGACGCGGATCGCGGTGATCGATCGCTCGGGCAAGATCGCGCCGCGGCTGAAGGAAAACCTGTCGGGCGAACGGATCGCCGCGAGGGCCGAAAAGGCCGCCAAAGAACAGCTCAAAGAATTACGCCCCGATCAGAAGGAGAAGTTGACGCGCGATGCGGCGCAGTTCCAGGACAGCTTTGTGATCAGCGGGTTCAACACCGAAGGGAAGTCGGACGTGCAGATCCGCTCGGAACTCGCCTCGCGGATCGCCGCCAAAGAGCTCGACGCCTATCTGATCGTTCCGGATAATTATTCCGATCCCGAAGCGCAATTCGACTATTACTCGCGCAAATCCGGCGACCTGATCGTCAACGAGTCGCTCAAGAGCGCGCTCGATGGCGCCGTTCGTTCGCAGCGTCTTGCCGACGCCAACATCAGCGAGAAACAACTTGAGGATCTAAGCCGGGCGGTCAAATGGGAAGTGAAGAAGATCGATGAAAGCGGCGCCGAAAAAGAGGATGCCGGAGGCTTCTTGGCCGGCTTCGCGATCGCGTTCATGATCTATCTCAACCTCGCGATCTACGGCCAGATGGTGATGTCTGCCGTTGTTGAAGAGAAAGAGACCAGGATCGCCGAGATCCTGTTCTCGTCGGCGCGTCCGTTTCAGCTGATGATGGGGAAACTGATCGGGGTCGCGCTCGCCGGTTTGACGCAGTTCGCGATCTGGGTGGTTTCGGCGGCGGTCCTGCTGGCGATCGTCGCGCCGACCATCGCGGCATCGGGCGCCGATATTCCGCTGCCGTCGATCTCGCCCCTTGCGATCGTCTATTTTCTGATCTACTTCGTCATCGGATTTCTCCTTTACGCGTCGATCTTTGCGCTCATAGGATCGATGGTGACGACGGTCCAGGAAGGCGGACAGTTCGCGTTTTTGCCGGTGATGCTGATGCTCACGGGCTTCTATTTCAGCTTCGCCGTGATCCGCGATTCGAATTCGGCCATGTCGTTCTGGGCTTCGGTTGCGCCGTTTATCGCGCCGATGACGATGCCGGTCCGGGTGATGCAGGAAATGCCGCCGTTTTGGCAGATCGCGTTGTCGATCGTCGTCAACGGGTTGGCGATCTGCGGAATGATATGGGTGGCGTCCCGGGTTTACCGCGTCGGCATGTTGATGTACGGAAAACGCGCGACGATTCCCGAGGTCTGGCGCTGGATCAGAATGCGTTAACGGAGCGGGTCGATGGGCGTTGAAATCGAAAAGAAGTATCGGCTCGACGAAATCTCGACGGCACGGATCGTGGAATTGCTCGCCGAGTTCGGTGCCGAGAGCCGGGGCGAGGAATTCGAAGAAAACTCGATCTTTGGCGGCGGCGTTCTGGATCGCGACCGGGCCGTGCTCCGGATCAGAAAGACACCGGTGCGGACGCTGCTGACCTACAAACGCAGGATTCCCGGAATCGCGTCGGTCAAACAGCAGGTCGAATTCGAAACCGAGATCGCGGACGCGTCGGAGATCGAACAGATCGTCGCCCATCTCGGTTTCGAGGCGCGGGTGGTTTACGAAAAGCGCCGCCGGACATGGAAGTTCCGCGAAGTTGAAGTCGTTCTGGACGAACTCCCGTTCGGTTTGTTCATGGAGATCGAAGGTTCACTGACTGCGATCGGCGAGGCCGAGATGCTGCTCGAGGCGGAAGACCTCGAGATCGTTCATGAGACATATCCGGCGCTGACCGCGAATCTTGGCAAGCGTATCGACGGACGCGTCGAGGCGCGTTTCGAAGATTGATCGAGGGTTTATGACCAAAAATTCAGTATTTTTTCTGACCGTTTGTCTGATATCGATTTCATGTTCGGGCGAGCCTTCGCCGAAGACGGCCAATTCGGCACCGAATGCGAACAAATCGCCGGTCGCCGCGACTTCGCCGAGCATTTCACCGACGGCGCCGGGTGTTAAGATCGGCGAAAAAGTCGAAAACCTGACGGAGATCGATCTCTCTAACGGAATTCCCGAAGGTTGGCAGAAACTCGATCCGGATCCGGAAACGCCTTCCGGATTCGAGATCGCGGGCGGCGTGTTCAAACTTACGATACCGACCGGCAAAGACCTCTACGGCGACAACCGGACCGCGCCGAGACTGGTCAAAAACGTGACGGGCGATTTTGAGTTCGAGGCACGGGTAAAGTTCTCGCCGAAGTTTGACTATCAGGGTGCCGGGCTGCTTATCTTCCGCAACGATAACAATTATGTTCGGCTTGAGCGCGGCTTCGGCGGGGTCGGCGGCGGCGAAAGCGGCATCCGTTTCGATCGTGCGGAGGACGAGAATTACGATCCGCTCGGAACGCCCGAGAAGTTCACGACCTCCGCTCCGGTCGTCAACCTCAAATTCCGCCGCGAAGGGAAGATCGTGACCGCCATGTGGCGTGAGGTCGGGAAAGAGAACTGGCTCGAGGTCGGAAGGGTCTCGAACACGTATCCGGAGACCGTAACCATTGGGCTGATGGGGACGAACACCGGCGATCGGATAATCGCCGAGTTCAGCGACGTCCGACTGCGACCTTTGAAACCCTGAGAATCCGCGGCTAGTTCATCCGTTCGAAACCCGTCAATTGGATGCTCTGAAACATCGGAGTCCCGGGCGGCAAACGCGTCGGATCAAGGAACGAGGTGTCGAAGACCCAGTTTCGCGTCGGCGGGTTATAGACCTTCGAACAGCATTTGAACGCTCCGTTGTTGTTGTGCGAATTGTAGAGATTGATAAGCGATCCCGCATAGTTCAAACGTACGCTCGACCAGTTTTCAAGAAAGCGCTTGAAGTTGTGGACGCCGCCTGTTAAACGCGGATCGCCGCCTCCCTGATTCGGATTGTTCTCGTAGCTGCTCCGCGCATCGCCCGCGAGCATCGCAAAACGAACGGTCGTTTCGGATGCAGGCCGGCTGCTCAGAGCAAACGGGTAGCGAAAACTGCGGGAGTCGGCCCAGTTGTTTGAAAGGATCATGACCGCGTCGGCGACGATCGACGCCGGGATGTGGTCGACCGTGTTCTGCGGATTGTAGCTAGTTGCCGGCGTTGGCGTGCCGACATAGCCGATTCCTGTCGCGTTGTAATTTCCCATCACATAGACGCCGTTCTCGGAAGCGAACGTGAACCCGCGGGTATTGAGCGAGTTCGCCGAGTCAAATTGACCCGGCAAGCGCTGGCCATTGATCAAGCGGACCGCGCGCCGGTAATAAGGATGGTCGAAAACCGCGGCGGCGACGGGCGAGTCGGAATTGCCGGCGCCGGTGTAGCGGACCGCTTCATTGAAGAAGTCCGCGTCAAGCACGCCGTTGTTGTTGATGTCCTCGCCGGGCTGCAGGACGCCGTCGTTGTTGCCGTAAATGTCCTCCATATCGTATTCGCCGTCGAAGTCCGCGTCACCGCGACGATCCGAAAGATAAACGACCCAGCCGTTTGCTTCCGGTACGTCCGCGGCCGTGAGTCCGCGACTTTGCGCGTTCGAGAACGCCGTCCCTGTCGTCGGCATCGCGGCGTTGAAGTTCCCGTCAAGAAAACGCTTTAGATTCGCGACGTCGATGTCGATCACGCTCATCACGCCCGCTTTGGGCACATTGGTTCCGTAAATCGACCCTGTGTTCAAATCGTCGTTGTAGAGCCCCTCGCGGGTGTCGAAGAGCTCGATCGGATATGGGACGACGCGCCGGTACTTCGAGGGATCGTCGACGACCGCGGCGTATTTGCGCTTGTCGCTCGCGAATCCGCCGGAGACTCCGTTGTCAACACCGGTGCATGTCGTGTAGGACGACGTCGTACATTCGTCAGCGACGACAACGTTGTAGGTCGTGCCGTTCCACGTGTAGGCCGTGGCGTAGTTAGTATCGGCAGAACTGAGCGCGACCCCGGGCATCAGCCAGCGCTGAAGTTTGATTATCGAACGCGTATCGGAATTTCCGTATCCGCTGATGCCGAATCTCGTCGTTCCGCCGACGATGATCGTCGGCGCCGCTTCGGTCATGCCGAGACTCAGGATATCTTCGGTCACGTCTTGGGTTGTGATCGTGTCGTTGGCTACGTTGAGGCCCACAAGTTCGATCTTGATCCACGTTTGCTTCCCGCTCGTATAGAATCGATCGCCGTTCAGCTGCGTCGCGTGGTAGCCGTCAGCCATCGTTTTCGGCAAATAGCCGCGCGCATCGCCGAACGCCGGGTCGGAGCCGTCCCCCGACGCAGCTCCGTCCAGGCGCACGCCGCACGAACCCGAAACCGGATTGGTTCCGAAGCCCGATGCGCAACCCGGCAGCTTTGCTTTGCTGTCGGCAAGCGAGATCCTGATTCCTTGTTTGTTGTAGTAACGCTCTTTGCTCGTTACGATCGTATCGGCACTGGTTGCGGGGACGGGAACGACCCCGGTACCGTTGTTGTAAAGATCGCCGACGTCGAACCCGCGTTTGATCAGTTCAACATAGTCCAGCGCATTGCCGTTGATCGTGCTCGCGATCTTCAACGGCAGATCGAGGCTTCTTTGTTCGGCGAGCAGGTTTCCTTGAAACAGCGCCTTGTTTGAGCTCCAGTTCGAGCTCCGGAAAACGGTCGGCATGTCAGGATCCGAAAAGACCGGTGAACCGCTCGCCGGGTTGGTGCGCGAACTGCCCATCGTGTGCGTCAGCTTCACGTAGGATCCGGATCCGTTCTTGATCCAAACGTTTTCACCCCAATTTGACCAGGAATGCCCGTTGCGGGCGATGTCCGTGATCACCTGTCCGACGGCCGAAACACGGGAAGAAAAATACAAACCGGTCTGCGCCATCAGAAATAGGCTTCCGTTCGAATGGACGCGACCGCCGAAATCGAATCTCGGACCGGGATGGAATTCGAGATCGTCGTCGTAGAAGATGCCGAACTGGAACATCGGAACGCGATTGTTGTAGAACTTCCGCTGAAGTGCGACCTGAACGCCGGTCGCTTTTTCGGTGGCGGTCGACTGGATCTGCCACTCGTCCCGCAGAGCGTTGAGCCCCTGAAGCAGATTCCCGGTCATGACGACCGTCTCGGTCGCCTTGGTTTGTCGGATCGACTGTTCGAAATCGTATGTTTCATCAAAACCCGGTGGCAGGAGAGCGGCAACATGATCAAGATCGTTCTGCGATGGCGAGAGCTTCACGTCGAAGATCTTGTCGAAATTGCGCGTCATCACTTCGAGACTCCCCTGTGCCGCCGCGAACGTTTTTGATTCGGCGGCGTCGTTCGAGGTTGCGACCGTCTCGTTCGTGGTCCGCGTCACGGCCAGTGCCACGAAAGCTGAGACGAGCGTCAGCACGAGCAAAGCGATAACCAAAGCCGAACCTCTTTCGTCCGAAACCGACCTTTCATTCCTCATCATCAAGCTCCCTTGCCGAAGTTGAATCACCCGGCGTCATACTCCATGTTCCGCGTACTGAAATTTGCCGTCAGCGTTACTGATACCGGACGGCCGAGCTGTTCGTCATTTTCGTTTGCCTGAACCGTGATCCTGATGTTGATCTGCCGTACAAGGTTGAATGCCGCCGGATCGTCATCGCCGGTTCCCGAGACGCCGTCGGCACCTGCGGCCGGATCGTCAAGCACGGTGCCGTCGGTGAGGACGTAACGGACCTGGAAATCCTCGACGTTGTAGGCGATCGGCATCTCACGGATCTGTTCGGAGTCGGGC
>JAKQII010000244.1 GCA_029557535.1 Acidobacteriota bacterium | reverse complement strand
CGAAGAAACCGCCGAGCTCGCAGTACTCGTCGACCGCCGCGGCGATCTCGTCCTCGGACATGCCTTCGGCGAGCGCTTCGACCAACAAGGTGTCGAGCTTTGCGTGCTGCGCTTCCTCCATCCAGTGATGCTTGAGCAGATCCTTGAACAGCGGATCGAGCTCGGCATCGTCGCGGATGCTCTCGAGATAATGCGCCTGCGTCGCCCACTCGATCCCGAGGATCAGCAGACCGACCGCCAGCGGACTGTGGGAAAGCACGTGCGCGCCGATCTCCGCGGCCGGGCCGATGACCGGACACTTCACCGGAAAGCCCTTGCTGAATTCGTCTTCAAACTTCTTGAAGAGCTGAATGTGCTTGGCCTCCTCACCGGCGAACTGAAGGATCGCGCGGACCCGGTAGTCGTCCATGTCGAGCGACGGCCGGATGTGATCGAGAATGAACGGAAGGATGAACTCCTCCACGATCCCGAAGATCGAGAGATATGCATGTCCCTTGATCTGATTCAGGACGCGCTTTTCCTCGTATGTGAACCCCTCGATCGCTCCCGTGCGCGCGAGCGCTTCGGGCATGAACGGCTTCGAGAAATCAAGTTGCTTTTCGCCGCCGATGATGTCATCGATGCGCCAGTTGTTCTTCTGCGACGCGGCGAGCGTGTCGCGGTAGTTGTATGTCGCCGCGGCGTTCGCGACGGTGTTGTATGATTCACCTAACATATGAATTTTCTCCATCATTTTTCTTCCTATTTATGACCACGGCACACCACGACTTGCGTGGCTGACTGCGCCGTTGTCGTCCAAGATACAAAGCGCTAGAATGAGAAATCTTGAGAAACAGTTGAGATTTATCTGAGAGAATTCTTAGGTCAGTTATGTCGTTGCCCCTCAACTATTTATACGAATTCGGGGATTTCTGTCTCGATGTCGAGGAGAAGATACTGTCGCGCGGCGGCGAGGTATTGGAACTGACCCCGAAGGGATTCGAACTCCTTTCGATCTTTGTCGAGAACCAGGGGAAGCTCCTCAAGAAGGAGAACCTGATGGATTCGATCTGGGCAGATAGTTTCGTCGAGGAAAGCAATCTCACGTTCAATATCGGGCAGCTCCGCAAGCTCCTCGGCGACGGTGCACATCAACCGAAATACATCAAGACCGTTCGCGGCCACGGCTACCGGTTCATCTCCGACGTCCGGCGTGTTCCCCGCGAAGATCAAACCTTGAAAGCGCCTGACGTCGAGGAAGTTCCCGCACGACCGGCAGACGGCGGCGGTTCGGTTCCTTCGGCACCGGTCAGACAGCGGACAATGATTGCGACCGGGATCCTGATCGCGATCTTCCTCAGCGGCGCGGTCTGGATTCTCGTGCGGCTGATCAGCGATGATCCGGTGAAGATAGCCGAATCGGAGTTCTCTTCGGAAAAACTCACGAACTCGGGAACGGCGGCGACCGCCGTGATCGCACCCGACGGCAAGTACGTCGTCTACGCCGCTGGACTTGGCAGCGAACGGGGCAGCGTTTGGTTGCGCCATCTCGACACCGGCAGTGTCGTCGAGATCATCCCGCCTTCCGACAATCGCTACTACGGGCTGGCTTTGTCACCGGACGGAACCATTCTTTATTTTGTTCGGAGACCATTGAAGTCGAGCGAGCCCGCGGGTATCTTTCGTGTCCCCGTTTTTGGCGGAGTTCCCCAAAAGCTGGCGACTGATACCGAAGGATGGATGAGTGTCTCGCCGGATGGGAAACTGATCTCTTTCGTTCGTTGCACGCACACGGATCTGGACAATTGCTCGTTGTGGATCGCGAATTCGGCAGATGGATCGAATCCGCGGCGGATCGTGACCCGCCCGAAGCCGTTCCGGATCGACGACAATCGTTTCTCGCCTGACGGACAATCGATCGGGTTCGCGGTCGGACAATCGTCAACCGCATCCAACGAGTTTGGAGTGCACTCGGTCGATATCGAGACCGGCGTCGAAAGCGAACTGACGCCTGAGAAGTTCTTCAACGTCAAGAACCTCATATTTCTCGACGGCGGTGAGCTATTGATCACGGCATCACGCGTGCCAACAAAAAACTTTCGAATCTGGCGCATCATTCCTGACAAAAAGGCTGAGCCGCTGACGGATGACGCCGATTCTTATTCGGTGCTGAGCGTGGATCATGCCAGTTCGAAGATCATCTCAACGCGGATCAATCAGGATTTTCGAATGTATGTCTCGAAACTCGAGGATCCGACAGTTGGAAAGAAGATCGCCGTCGCATCTGCGGGGCGCTTTTCACCCGACGGCCGCATCTATTTTCAATCGATACAGTCTGGCAACGATGAGGTCTGGAGCATGCTCCCGGACGGATCAGGTCAACAGCAATTGACGAACGATCCTGCGGATGACGGAAGGCCACTACCGTCGCGCGACGGAAAGACCATCTTCTTCGTATCGAATCGGTCCGCTTCGGCTCAGATCTGGCGGATGAATCCTGACGGAACCGACCAGGCGCAGGTGTCGATGCGTAACGGCGGCGCACCTTATGAATCTTCAGCAGATCAGCGCTGGGTGTTCTTCAGGCAGGCGCTTGACGGAACGATCTGGAAGGTCCAGTATGAGGGCGGTGAACCGCAACCCGTAACCAAGACAAACCGGACAAATTTCGCGATTTCTCCGGATTCGACGCAAGCCGCGGTTTTTAAGCCCGAAGGATCGGACGATCAATACCAGCTGGTCGATCTCTCGACGGGCGAAGCGCTTCAAGTTTTCAAAACGCCGAACCCGGAACTTCGAATTCGTGCGGCGGCGTGGCTTCCGGACGGTTCGGCGTTCTTGATCGCGGCATGTGAGATCGAAACCAGGAATTGCGCGCTCTGGAAGCAGCACCCGGACGGTTCAGAACCCAAGCGAATAAAGACCCTGGAGGATCTGGACATCAACGACCTTTCGGTTTCAGCTGACGGGAAATTGATCGCGATCGCGCAGGGACGCTGGACTCACGATATCGTTCTGTTGAAGGGTCTGAAGTGAGCAGTAAGCGGTGAGCAGTGAGCAGAATGGGGAAAATTCTGATTTCAATATTTGCGGTTGCGTTGACGTTCACAGCGGGTTCGATCCTCGCATTCCGGCTTTCCCACCTACAGCCGCTTCCCGTCTCACTCTGTACGCTCGCCTCGAATCCGACGTTGTATGACGGACGTCACGTGACGCTGACGGCGGACGCAATCGCACTGTCTGACGGTTGGTTAATGGCGGAAGACGCCAACTGCGCGATACCGGATGCCGCCGCGACGGTTTTGCCCGTGGAATCGGCAACGATTCCCGATATCGCTCCCGGTACACGGGTTGTTTTGACGTTGACCGGCACGTTCGACGCCGCGGCCACGCCCGGCTGTTTCGCCCCGAGATTCGCGATCCGCGAGGCCGCTATCCGGCGTGTTGATCGCGAATAGCCAACCAAACACTGCTCACCACTCACACCTCACGGCTCACTGCTTACTGCTTACTGCTCACTGCTTACTGCTCACCGCTCACCGCTCACTGCTCACCGCTCACTGCTTACCGCTCACCGCTCACCGCTCACCGCTCACCGCTCACCGCTCACTGCTCACCGCTCACCGCTTACTGCTCACCGCTCACTGCTCACTGCTCACTGTTTACGTCTCAGGCGCGCACGATTCGCGGCCTGCGAAAGCTGCTCGGCCCGTGGCAGTGTTTCGACCGCCTTTCCGACCTGATTGTCATTCTCGATCAGCACTTGCTTCGCCGACACGGTCCCGAAGGCCGCGGTGACGAGATTGTATCGAAGCCTGAGCGAGACGAATCCACGTTCGCGTTCAGCGATCGTTGCGAAACTGCGCCATTCGGGATTCGCGCGAAGAAAATCTCCAAACGCCTTGAGGACGCCGTCGTCGACGATGTGATCGGCAGGCTGAACGCGCTGACCGTATCGCAACGGCCCGCTCACACGGTACGACTCAAGACCACTTATACCGCCCTTGGAAAGGACACGCGTAAAGAAGAAGATGGGATCGAGAAGCGCGAGCTGATGCCGGCTGACCAGATCCGATTTGACCACCTCGTCAGGGTTGATGCCGTCGCCGCCAAAAACCGGTCGTCCGGTCAGTGTCTTGGATTCTGTCCGCCGCGACGCCGCGATCTCCTGTTTGTGATTGTAGTAATTGTAAAGACCCGAATTCGAGTAGTCGCGTTGGATCGAACGGCCCGACGGCGTGTAATACTTCGCCGTCGTCAAAGTTAGCCCGGACCTGTACGGCAATTCGAGAATGCTTTGGACGAGACCTTTGCCGAAGGTATTCTCACCGATGATCAGCGCGCGGTCATAGTCCTGCAGCGCGCCGGAAACGATCTCCGACGCCGACGCGGTCTGTTCGTTGACAAGCACGACGAGCGGCATCGTTTCCGGGTTGCGGTCTGTGGCTTTCCATGTTCGGTTGTCGATCGCGAAGCGCCCGCGCTGGGTAACGACGACACTTCCGAACGGAAGGAATTTCTCGGCGACTTTGACCGCCTGATCGAGTATCCCGCCCGTATTATCACGGAGATCGAGGATGAGCGACCGCATGCCCTGCCGTTTCAGTTCCGCTAACGCAACCGAGAGTTCCTCCGAAGTCGTGTAATTGAACCCTTCGGACATGTCGACGTAACCGATTCCGGGACGCAGGATGTAGGCATCCGGAATCGACGGCTGTGGAACGCGGTTGCGGCGGATCTCCACCGTTTCCAGCCGTCCTGAGTCGGCGCGTTCGACGGTGACCCGCGCGACCGTTCCTTTCCGGCCACGAACGCGGTCGCGGACGTACGCCGAGTCTTTTCCGCGCATGTCGGCACCGTTCACCTGAACGATCCTGTCGCCGAATCTCAGTCCGGCGCGCGAGGCCGGCGAATCGGCGAATGTTGCGACAACGTATGTATCCGTCGCGCCGTCGCGCGTGTAGTTCGAAATCGTCGCGCCGATGCCGAAATATTCGCTTTGCTGATCGGTGAGAAGTTCCTGGAACTCGGCGTCGTCATAGTAATTCGAATGCGGATCGAGCGAGTGAAGCATTTCCTCGATCGAGGCTTTCACAAGTAGATCGTAATCGGTCTTTCGCGTGTCGACGTAGTTCCGGCGGATCAACTCGATCGCCTCGCGGACATCCTCCGAAATCTGCGCCGGCTCCTCGGGTTCCGGGGAGTCCAGTCCCGGCCGCGACGGTGACGCCGAAAAGAACGAGCCGCGGCCGATTCTGAACGGATCGGATACCCGAACCGGATCCGACGGTTTCGTCTGCGGAAACGCAGTTAAGGCGACGGACAGGACCAGGACAAATGATGCAAAACTCCGCATTCTTCTCCTCAAAACGGCGGAAAACGGAAATGGCTGCGGCAGTCATTGCCGACCTGCCGGACGCACGAACGCTTCCGAATCCAACCGAAATAAAAATAGGTATGCGCCAATATAGTAGCAATGACCGCGATCTTCCAGTCGAGCTGCAGATTTTGTTTGGCGAATTGTTTGATTGATTCCGGCTTTTCAGCGAGAATTACGATTATGTCCGAGGTGTCCGGAACACTTGAATCCAAGCTTACGCGGCTTGTCGAAACGGTCGACATCGCAAACACGTTGACCGATCCGCTGACGAACTCGATCGAGAACCTGATGCGAGTCACCGCCTCCGAACTCAATTCCGAGGAGGCTTCGGTCCTTATCCGCGACGGCGACGACGGTGACCTTCGATTCCTCTCGGCAATCGGACGCGTCGCCGAACATCTTCTCGATCTCAAGGTTCCCGCCGGGAAGGGGATCGCGGGTTTCGTCTTCTCGTCCGGTCAACCGATGGTGGTTGCCGACGCGGGCGGTGAGGAGACCTTCTATGCCGAGGTCGACAAAAGGACCGGATATTCGACCCAGACGATCCTCGCGACGCCTCTCAGGTACAACGGCGAGATCATCGGCGTCCTCGAATACGTCAATCGGATCGGTGATCCGCCGTATGCTCCGTTTTCCCCCGAAGAAATGGACAAGGCCGCGCTTTTCGCGGATGCCGTAGCGTCCCTGGTTGCCGCTTACGAATCTGCAAAACTTCTCAGGGAACTTGGCAGGAAGGCGTCGGGAGACGACGGCGGGTTCGAGTTCCAGGAAGTCCGCGACTGGCTGGCTTCGGTCCGGGCCGCGCCCGAACATGTGGAAATGCTCGATCTCGCGGTCCTGATCCGCGAAGTCGCGGCGCGCGGCGACGCCGAACGCCAAATGTGCCGCGAGATCATCGGTGCGATCCTGAAATACTCGGAACGCGGTTCCGAGAGGAGTTTTCTGAGTTTCTAGCGTCCACTTTTGGCGAAGCGGGTCAGGTTTCAATTGTTTCGATTATGTCATCGGTTACGGGCTATGAGTCGAATCCGTTCGGTTCGGTAACGACATATTTTCAGATCGACGATTCGTGGCGATCGCGCACCGGACGCGGGATTTCGGTCGCGATCATCGACAGCGGGATCGACGTCGATCACCCCGAACTGGCCGGAAAGGTCAAGGAGTCGGTGATCGCCCGGGCGGACAGCAAACGCGTCGTCTTCGAGCCGACGGATACCGGCGATTCCGCGGGCCACGGGACGGCGTGCGCCGGGATCATCTCGCGGATCGCGTCCGACGCCGAACTCTACAGCATCAAGGTCTTGGGAGCCGGCGGCCTCGGTGACGGTCAGTCGTTCCTCGCCGGACTCGAATATGCGATCAAGAAACGATACCGGATCATTAACCTCAGTCTCGGCACCACCAAACCGCAGTTTTTCTCGCCGCTGCACGATCTGCTCGATCGGGCTTATCAGGCCGGGTGCATCGTCGTCGCGGCCGCCAACAACCTTCCGCAGCCCTCGTTTCCTTCCGTTTTCTCTTCGTCGCTGATCTCGGTTTCGAAATCGGTGGAGACCGACCCTTTCCACTTCGGGTTCAAGTACGGTGAGATCATCGAATTGACCGCGCCCGGCGTGAATGTCCGAACCGCTTGGCCCGGCGGCGCTTATAAGAGCCTCACCGGAAACAGCTTCGCGTGCCCGCATATCGTCGCCGTCATCGCGCTGATCCTTGAAACAAATCCCGCACTGACCCCGTTTCAGGTCAAGTCCGCTTTGTATGCGCTCGCAGCCGAGAACGAGGCCGAAGCGCGGCACGCGGAAGAAGGCTCGCGTTGAGTTTTCTGCGTCAAAGTGCTTTGATTGAATTTGAATATGTCTTTGAACTTTCAGCTTCAGCCGCTCGAACTTCACCAATTCGACCTCGCCAACGGACTCCGTGTCGTTCTAAACAAAGTTGATTCGATCCCGGTCGTTTCGCTCGCCGTCTATTACGACGTCGGTTCGCGCAACGAACGCAAGGGCCGGACCGGTTTCGCTCATCTGTTCGAGCATATGATGTTCCAAGGTTCCGAGAACGTCCCGAAAGCGGCGCATTTCCAGTACATAATGAAGGCCGGCGGGACGATGAACGGGACGACCTCGTCGGAACGAACGAACTATTACGAGACGCTGCCAGCCAACGAACTGCCGCTTGCGCTTTGGCTGGAATCGGACCGAATGCGTTCACTCGCGGTAACTCAGGAGAATCTCGACAACCAGCGCGAGGCGGTCAAGGAGGAAAAGCGGCTCCGGTACGACAATCAGCCGTACGGCGAGGTTTTCGATCTGATAAATCGGATGATCTTCCGGAACTTCTCGAATTCCCATTCGACGATCGGATCGATGGAGGACCTCGACGCGGCGACCGTCGACGATGTCCAGGACTTTTTCAGGACCTATTACGCTCCGAACAATGCGGTGATGGCGCTCTCGGGTGCCTTCGAGATCGACGAAGCGCGGTCGCTGATCAGTCGTTATTTCGAGACGATTCCGTCTCAGGAACGTCCGGCGCCGGTCGACGTCGATGAACCGGCGGAAGTTGCCGAAACATATCTCGAATACGAGGATAAGCTTGCCCCGTTCCCGGCGTTTCTGTTCGGATGGAAGATCCCTGAGCGGCGCTCGCCCGAGTTTCTGGCCCTCTATTTGGCCGGAAAGCTGCTCTATGACGGCGACAGTTCGCGGCTCTACCAAAAACTGGTAAAGGGCGACGAATCGGTGATCCAGCTTTTCGGCTTCACGGACGAACGCCGGGGGCCTTCGTCGATCTTTGTCGGCGCGATTCCGAAGCCGGACCGCGATCTTTCCCAGATCCGGGAAGTGATAATGGAGGAGATCCGTGATCTGGCGATCAACGCGCCGACGGGTGCCGAAATGCAGAAACTGGCGAACCAACTGATCAACGACACGGTGCGGGTGAGACAGTCGTCGATGGCGCGGGCGCAACAACTTGCCGAGCATGCGCTTTATGACGGCGATCCGGCACTGATAAATTCGGAGCTCGATGAACTGCTTGCCGTAACCGCGGACCAGATACGCGACGCCGTCTCGAAATATCTCGACAGCGAAAATCGCGCACTTCTCGATGTGGTAACGAAAAAGTCCGGGACAAACTGAAAGGGAAAAAGGGAATAGGCGGAGAATCGAAAATCGATATTAAGTACTCAAACTGAAGTCCGAAGATCAAAGATCGAAGATCAAGGTTCAAAGATCATAGATCAGAAGTCCAAAGACCCACCAACGCTTAACCAATGCTTGAAGAATTCAGGAAATCAGCCCCGGAATCACTCGCCCCTCGGGCATTCAATATCGCCCAGCCCTCGGAGACGATACTCGCGAACGGTTTGCGGCTGATCGTGTTCGAGGACAAACGATTTCCGCTTGTCTCTCTGCGGCTCATATTCCTTGCCGGCGACGCTTACGACTCGGCCGATGCGGTCGGCCTGACGTCGTCGATGGCTTCGATGCTCACGGAGGGAACCGAGAACTACTCGAGCCGTTCGCTGGCCGAGGAGGTGGAGCGCCTCGGCGCGAGTCTGGGCGCGAGTTCAGGGAGTGACAATTCGCGCGTTTCGGCGTCGTGTCTGACGCCGTATCTGTCCGACATGATGCGGCTTCTAAGCGAAGTTGTCCTAAAGCCGACGTTTCCGCAAAACGAGCTGGATCTTTACAAGGCGAACACGATCGAGGGATTGAAGTTCCAGCGGTCACAGGCGTCGTTCCTTGCGGCCGAACAGGTGTCGCGGATCATTTACGGGGAACATCCGTATTCGATCGCGTCGCCGAGCGCCGCAGATATCGAGAGGATCGACCGCGAGATGCTGGCGGCTCAGCATCAACGGACCTTCATCCCGAACAACGCGGTGATGGTCGCGGTCGGCGACATTGAAACCGCACACATGACCGCGCTCGTCGAGGAATATTTCGGCGAGTGGCTCGGCGGAGAGAAACCGGATCGTGTATTTCCGCCGATCCCCGCGCGTGACCGTCGCACGCTGACGATCGTCAACAGGGAGGGTTCCTCGCAGGCCAACATCGTGATCGCGCTTCCGGGACCGCGGCGCGGGGATCCTGACTTTTTCCCGGTGATGGTCATGAACCAAGTGCTCGGAGCCGGGGCATCGTCGCGCGTTTTCATGAATCTCCGGGAGGAAAAAGGATATACCTACGGCGCCTACACGAAATTCGACATGAAACGGCTCGGCGGGGAGTTCGAGGCGACTGCGGAAGTCAGGACTTCCGTTACCGGTGATTCGCTCCGGGAGTTCTTTTTCGAACTCGCGCGGATACGCGATGAGCAGGTGTCCGGAGATGAACTTCGGGACGCCAAGAACTTTCTGACCGGCGTCTTTCCGATCCGGGCCGAGACGCAGGAAGGATTGACGAACCTTATCGTGCAGCAGAAGGTGTATGGCCTAGCCGACGATTATCTTCAGACGTACCGGGAGATGATCGCGTCGGTGACGGCGGAAGATGTCCTGCGGACTGCAAGGAAATACATCAAGCCTGAAACGGCTGCGATCGTGATCGTCGGGGACGCGGGCGAGATCCTCGCACAGGCCCGGTCTTTCGCGGAGGAGATCGAGATCTTTGATACCGAGGGAGCGCGTCTCGACGTTGCTGATTTCGAACGCGCAGGTGAACCACCCGCGGTTGACGTCACCGGGCAATGGGCTCTCGAGATAGATTTTCAGGGTCAGAAGCTGCCGGTTTCCCTGAGCCTCAGTCAGGAGGGTCCGGCAATTTCCGGAACTCTCAGTTCGATGTTGGGCGAAGGCGTGATCGAAAACGGAAAGATCGCGGGCAGCAGTTTCAACGCGGTTGCGGTTTCGGAGGTTCAGGGAAAGTCGTTAGGGATCTCGATCAGCGGCATTGTCGTCGACGGAACGATGAAGGGAAGCATTACCGCTCCGATCGTTCCCGAGCCGCTTTTGTTCAGCGGCACACTTTCCGGCAAATAACAAAGCCCGCGTTTGATCCGCGGGCTCCGTCCCCTCAACGACCAACACTGAATCAGGCGCCTGTGGTGTCGACAACCTCCGCATCGGGTGCGTTTGTCATTACCGAATCAATTCCGTTCTGGCAGGCGGCGTCGCCCGAATACATCTCGCTACGGCCGATCTCCTGTCCGTTCCCCGCTTTGATGATGAAATAAGGATCGCCGTTCGCGGACGCCCGCTTTTCAAAACGAGCGGCGTCCCCGCCGTTCTTCTTCACGGAATCGATGCCGTTCTGACATGCCGATTTCGACTCGTACATTTCGCTGGACAGAATGATCTGTCCGTTTCCGGCCTTAAGATTGAAGTGGAATTTCCCGTTTGCTGATTGCTTGATCTCGAATTTTCCTGCCATTTTACTCCTCTTAGTATGTTTGATCCAAAAAAATCGGGGTAAATTCCGGAGACCGAAGGGTCTTCCCGAATCGTTGCAAATATAACATCATCGTGGAGATTTCCAAATCCGGGCGCGAGCGATCGGCTAGGTTTGAGTTGTGGGCGAGGTCTTGTGCTTCTTGGAGAAAGCGGACGGTCTTCACAACTCATCCCGGCCGTCTCGCCGTCGCGTTGGCGCGGCGGCGAATGTGAGCTTAACCAGCGAGTCTCAGTCCTCCCGAATTCGCGATCCGGAGATCGGTCAAGTGTTCGATGAATGCGGACGCCGCGCGTTTCGACAGCTCGTCCGTCGAACAATGCATCAGCCGGTCGCATTCACGGTCGGCCTTCATCCCGAGTTCACGGGCGGTCGCGCGGATCATGCCGAGTTGCTTCGCCGTCACCAGGTCAAAGAGCGAACGTGCGATCGGGTTTGCCGGAAACGCACGGACCGGAAGTTTCACGGGATCCGGACGAAGCTCACGCGGCAGCGCAAACTTCAACGCCGCGTGAGCAAGCGCCGAACGCTCGGCGGCCTCGATGGACCGTTTGTCCTCGCGGCAGCATCCGATTCCCTCACGCGTCACTCCGTTGACCGTTACCGCAACCGTGACAACGTACTCTTCGCCGATCAACCGGAGGTCCTTTACGGAATGGCTCCAATTCGGGTCGATGAGGCTCAATGCCCCGCAAATGTTTTTGAGCGACGCCGCAGGTTCATCACTTCGGGAAGCGGTGTTTTGGCTGCGCGCGGAAGAGATCTCGACCACGTTTCCCGGCGCTTTCTTCTTCGACAGTGATTCCGATTTCTTCGACTTGATCGCAAAGCGGACGGCGAGCATGTGGACGCAACGGAGATCGGAATCGAGATCCGTCTCTACCGAACATGTGCACGCGATCCGGCCGTCGTCAAGTCTCCTGACCGTGTAATCTGCCGGTTCACGCCCCACATTGGGCACCGTGACCGTAAACCCGTCGCCGTTCCGCACGACCAGGCCGAGGTCGGCCAATGTGCGTGCCGCACGGTCGGTGTCTTGATCTTTCATTGCAATCATTGAAACTAACCTCCCAATTACAAAATGTGTTGCAGCGATGAAACACTGTACCATGCAAATTTGTGTGTTGCAAGCGTGAAACGAAGTGTTGCAAATAAATTTTTCTTGTGCTATCGTTGAAACACAGTTGAGACGAGTGCAACACAATGCACACGCATTCTTGACCGGAGAAATCGATATGGCATTCAAAAATGAGAGCTTGATCAACACCGGTGAACTGGGTCGCGCGATGAAACGGAGGCGCGAGGAGTTGGGTCTCAGTTTGCGCGACGTCGCTGACGTCACCGGAGTTTCCGCGTCGACGCTGTCGCGGATCGAAAACGGAACGGGCAAACCCGACGCCGACAATATCGCCCGCCTGACGAACTGGCTCGATATGCCGGTGGATCGCGTGTTGAACAAACAAGGCGGAAGCGACGAGGTCGAGGCCGTCGTTTATTATCCGCACGAACCGACGCCCGAGATCGTCGAAGCGCATCTGCGCGCCGACAAGAACCTGACCCCGGAAACTGCAAAGGCGCTGTCCGAGCTGTTTCGGGTCGCGTACTCGCAGTTCAGCAAACCCCGCGATTAGCTGGTCGGCACAGCACGAACGAACATCTGGAGATCAACGATGAAAGAGCTTACACAGGCAGCAAATATCGGTGTCGAAACGACCGGAAGCAAACATTTTGCGATTGATACGACATTTGTCCTTTTCTTCATGGCCGTGGAATTTGGCCAGATTGTCGGTCGGTTCGGGCTCGACACGGTCGTTTTTGCGGTCACGCTGTTGCTCTTGGTGGCGCTTCCGTATTTTCTGCCGGCGGACGACAAGATCGATTTCGGCTCATGGGTGATCGGGCGGACGTTCATCGCGGGTTTCGGTGTGGTCGTCGGGACGCTGTTCAAAATGTCACTCGGATCGCTCATTCCGGAAACGCTGAGCTTTCTGCCGATGACTCTGCTGATCCTCACGTCGCTCGCAAGCTGCTACGTTCAGTTCTACGGATTACTGAAACTTCGTCCGGCAAAATAGGCAAAAGGCGCCGTCCGGAGTATCGGAAGCGGCCCGTGTCGGGATTGCCCCCGGCGCGGGCCTTTTCTATTGGATATACCAGATACGGAACTACTTTCAGGTGATGACTCGGAGGCCCGCGGGCATTTCTTCCGATGCGAATTCTACCTGACGATCCGGTTTGGGCAGTTATGCCCCGGATAGGAGCGAACGGTTGCGGTATTTCACAATCGGGTGTTTTTTGCTGTATTTTGAGAAGGATTCAACTTTTTGCGTGTTTGAGTTCCGCGAGGAAACAAACGTGGAAGAAATGCCCCTTCGTCTTAATTCGAATTCAGTAGGGAGGAGCTATGTCCGTTTTGTCGAAGTTCAAGCGAAGCGCCGTCGCGTCGGTGCTGTTTCTTTTTATCGTTCTTATTTTCACCCCGGCATCGTCCGCCGACAACATCTCCTGGTTTCTTTCCGAGAGTGATCCATTTCTACAGGATTGGTCTCTGGCGACAATGATCACGACGGATGACAACTGGGATAACGTGATGTCGATAATGGGCTATCGCGGGGACGGATTGACCTCCGCGACCGGAGCCGACCCGCAGTCGATTCTTGCCGACGGGGCGTCGACACCGGTCGATGTGAACGCAAATCAAACGAGCCCGAACACATTTTCGACCGGCGGCGTCGCGGAGTTTGACGGTATCGCGGACCCGACGATTGCGCTCCAAGGATCGGGAACGGCGGATGCACCGCACATCGTGATCCGCTTGAACAAGAAGAGTTGTCCGGATTCAAAGTATGTTTCGATCAGCTACAAGCTTCGTGATATCGACGGTTCGGCCGACGACGCGGTGATGCCGGTCGCCCTGCAATATCGCGTCGGCGACACCGGGAACTACATAAATCTTCCGGACGCTTTCGTCGCGGACGCAACCGACGGCGGGGCTGCGACGAAAGAAACGAACGTCGTTGGGAATCTCCCCCACATACCGCAGGGGCAGGATCTGATTTTTTTGCGCATCATTACTGCGAATGCGGCCGGAAACGACGAGTGGGTCGGCGTCGACGACATCAATGTCGGGTGTTTCGCGCCGACCGCGGCGGGCGTAGAGGTTGCCGGCCGCGTTTTGGAAGGCAAGTCAAAAGGAGCATCGAGGGTCAATGTGACGATGATCGACGAGTTCGGCGAGCGTTGGACCGCGCTGACGAATCAGTTCGGGTACTTCAGGCTCATTGGCGTTCCGGTCGGACGGACGTACACCGTGATTGCGTCGCGGAAGGGGGTCGACTCGGCGCCCCGCATGGTGACGGTCGATTCCGATATTCGTGACCTGGAACTCGGCATCGACTAAGAAACGCAAAACGTAAATTCAGTGCCGCGCAGGTCTTCGGGATCCGCGCGGTTTTTTGTGTGCGTCATTTCCGGCGACCAGAGTCGAACCGTGTCGGACGAGACGGCGCAGAATTCCGCATCGAAGAGGTTTCGCCGACGTTCGGGCGATTGCGTGGCAACGATCATCAACCTCCGCTTTGCGGTTGGTCCGCGTCACCTTGACATAAAAGCGTGCCCATATTAACTTGCTCTCGTTACTCAAAAACTTGGATCGGTATTTCGTGGGCGGACCGAATCTCTTAGTCGCCCAATACCCTTCGACACCAGCAGTTTGTGTTTGCGGTCGCAATCCGCCTTGGGTTTCGATTCCCCGGGCTTTCTGCGCATCGTTCCCATTGAAGATCAGGAGTGAATATGCAAAACGTCGGTAGTTCGCCCAAAGTGTCATTTCGTATTCTCATCATCGGCCTTGTTTTGTTGCTTGCCGGAAGTTTGGCCCTGGCCGGAAACTGGAAGCAGGTGACCGAACTGTTTTCGTCATCAGTTGCGTTCTCCGCGTCGGCGGTCGAGCAGCCTGTGATCGCCTCACCGGCTCCGATCGGTACCGGCGGAACCTGCAACACGGCGGGTCCGATCGAGGTCGAATCCTCGGGCGGCACGATGACCCCGACGGCGTACGCGACACTCAAGGACGCGTTTGACGCGATCAATGCCGGAACGCACACCGGTTCGATCCTGATCGAAGTCTGCGGCAACACCACCGAAACCGCGACGGCAGCACTCAACGCGAGCGGGTCCGGCGCGGCGTCATACACCAGCGTTTCGATGGGTCCGGTCGGCGGCACGCGGATAATCGAGGGCTCGATCACCGGCGCGATCGTCAAGCTGACGGGCGCGGACAACGTAACAATAGACGGCCGGTTGGGTGGTACGGGAACAACGCGCGATTTGACCGTGCGCAACAACAGCACGTCGGCGTCGACTGCGGCGATCTGGCTTACCTCGACCGGCGTTGGAGCAGGCGCGACGAACAATACTGTTCGTAATCTGGAGATCGCGACAGGAGTGACGCAGAACACCTCGACCAGTTCGTCCTTCGGCATCATCATGGCGAGCAACAACACTTCGATCAGCACGTCGAGCGGCGGTGACGACAACGACAACAACTCCTTCATTGCGAACCGGATCATCAGGGCACGTTACGGAATCGCGACGCGTGGTCAGACCACGAACAACAACGAAAGTCCGATCATCACAGACAACATTATCGGCCCGGATGCATTCGGCGCGGACGAGATCGGGAAATCCGGAATATTCCTTCAGGCAGACAACAACGCGCTCGTGAGCCGAAATACGGTTCAATTTGTCGGCGGATGCTTGCTTGGCCAGACCTGTACTTCGGGTACAGACCGGAGCGGAATCGCGGTCGGTTCCGAATCGGCGGGTGTGACAACTTCGACGACCATCACCAGCAGCAACTACACCGTCACCAGGAACGTCGTTCACGACATTGTCGAAGAAAGAACGTTCTCCTCCGCCGGGATCATCCTTGGAACCACCCGAAGCGGATCGCCGACAAATAACGTTATTGCGAATAACTTTGTTTACAACATCCGGTCGAACGGAACGTCGGGTGATCAGGTCATCGGTATCAGCATCACGAACGGCAATACCGACACGATCGCATTCAACTCGATCGCCATCACGGGTGACATGGACCCGACCGGCGCAACTTCGTCGTCAAATTTCGGAAACGGAATCCGGATCAATACCGCGAACGGCACGAACAACGCGAATTTCACCGTCGTGAACAACAGCATTTACATGGATGCAAGCAGTGACCTAGCGACAACGCATTACTACGCGATCACGCTTAACAACAATGCATACAGTTTTGGGACGGGCGCACTCAACTACAACAACTACTACATCAACACCGGCAACGCGCAGCAGTTCACGGGCGGCCTCGCGTCTGCTTCGGGCACTGCGGCAGGGACCGAGTTTGCGACGCTTGCGAATTGGCAAGGTGCGCTCACGACTCCGCAGGATGCGAACTCGATCCAGTCCGATCCGTTGTTCCTGTCGGTGAGTTCGGATCTCCATTTAGCCGGCGCCTCGCCGAATATCGACGCAGGGACGACAGTCGCGGGAATTTCCGACGACATTGACGGACAGGTGCGTCCGAACGGGGCGAGCGTAGACATCGGTGCCGACGAATTTTATCCGGCACCCGGAGTGCTTCAGCTTTCCAACACGGCTTATTCAGCGAACGAAGGAACGACGGTCGGCCTGACGGTCAATCGGGCAAGCGGATCCAGCGGGTCGGTCGGGGTCGATCTAACTCTCACCGACGGAACCGCAACCGGCGGCGCTGCGTGTACCGCGGGAGTAGATTACATCAACCCGGGGCCGCAGACACTGACCTTCGGAGACGGTGTTGTCACCCAGACGTTGAACGTGACGCTGTGCTCGGATGTTGATTTTGAAGCGTCGGAGATATTCACCGGAACTCTTTCGAATGCGACCGGCGGAGCGACGATCGGCGCGAACGGTGCGGCAACAGTAACGATTAACAACGTCGCACCGCCGTTTGCCGGGACGGTCAATGTCGGCACCGGCGAAAATTACACTTCGCTGACGAACCCCGGCGGGCTATTCGAGGCGATCAACAATTCGGGCGCGACCGCAAACATTGTCATCGAAATCACTTCGGACCTGGCGGGTGAAACCGGGACCGTTGCGCTGAACGAGGTCGCTGGTGGGTTCACGGTCACGATTCAGCCGAACGGCGCTCCGCGCGTCATCAGCGGGAGCACGTCGGCCAATGCCATCATTCGGATAAACGGGGCGGACAACGTAACGATCGACGGTGCTCTGCCTCCTCCTCCGATAGCAGATGCGGTCGGAGGAAACCCGGCCATCCGGAATTTGACCATTCAGAATACGAGCACGACCGCGACGGCTGCGGCGGTGATCGCAGTGACCGAGGGAACAAACGGCGCGAACAACGTCACGATCAAGAACGTCAACGTTCTCGGACAGGATCCGGCGCAAACCCTTCTCGGCATTCACGTCGGCGGAAATACGATCGGGGCATCACCGACGATCGCAAGCAACAACAATAGCCGGATCGAGAATTGCAGCATAAGGAAGGCGATCCTCGGGATCTTCAACAACGGTTTGACCGCGACGCCGGCCACCGGGACGGTCATCACGCAGAACGATCTTTCCGGAACCGGTACGGACCGCCTGAGGCGCGCCGGTATATTCTTCTTCAACCAGGACGGCATTCAGGTAACTGAGAACAGCGTCGGTGGAATCGAAACGACTGAAAGCGCCGATGCTATCGGTATTATCGCCGGAAATCAGAATGTCACGACGACCGTCACGACAGGCGGTGGCGTCTCGAACGCTTTGATCGCCCGCAACAAGGTCAACGGGGTCGTCAATAACGGCACGGTCGGGTTCTCCGCCGCGGGTATCGTAGTCGCCGGCGGTACGCTTGGGCCGAACACGATCGCGAACAACATGATCACCGGTGTTTCGGCGGCTTCGACGTCGCCCGATCTCGTTGCAGGGATCTTCGTGACCAGCGCGGGCGGTTCGAGCACTAAGGTTTACTACAATTCGGTCGCGATGACCGGTGAACGGTTCGTTACCGGCGCATCTTCGTCGCAACTGCCGAGCTACGGCATTGCCTACACGGCGGATGTCGCGCTTGAACTCAAGAACAATATCTTCTATACGACGCAGGTTTCGACCGGCGGCGGTGCAAATGCGAAGAGCTATGCCATCGGAACGTTGGCGACAACCTTTGCCAATCTCGACTCGAACTACAACGCTTACTACTCGTTCGGCGCGAATGACGGCGGATTCCGCAGCGGTTCATTGGCCGGCGGAGCGGGCACCGACTACGCGGATCTGACAGCTTGGCAGACAGCGACGTCCCAGGAAGCGAATTCGCAGGAAAGCGATCCGGCGTTCATCGAACCGCTGAACGACCTGCACCTATTCCCGTCGACGCCTGTCGAGAATGACGGAACCGCGATTGCCGGTGTGACAGACGATATCGACGGAGATCTGCGGCAATCGCCGCCGGAGATCGGCGCCGACGAGTTCGGCGATACGATCCCGCCGGATACGCAGATCCTGACAAACCCGACGAATCCGAGCAACAGCGCGGACGCGACGTTCACGTTTGACGGCTCAGACACCGGTGGATCCGGAGTCGCGAGCTTTGAATGCCGAATCGACGGCGGCGGATTCTCCGCATGCACCTCGCCGAAGACCTACATGGGACTTTCGCAGGGCAGCCACACGTTCGACGTTCGTGCGATCGACGGTGCGGGCAATATCGATCCGACTCCGGCAAGCTACTCATGGGTGCTCGACGCGATCGCTCCGGATACGCAGATTCTGACGAATCCGCCGGATCCGAGCAACAGCGCCGACGCGACGTTCACGTTCACGGCCACGGACATGCTTAGTCTTGTCGTCACGTTCGAGTGCAAGCTCGATGCGGGCTCGTTCACGTCATGCGCCTCGCCGCAGAATTACATGGGTCTTTCCGACGGTTCGCATACGTTCAGCGTTCGCGCGACCGACGCGGCCGGCAACGTTGATCCGACGCCTGCCACCTATACATGGACGATCTCGACCGCACCTGCCAGCCCGATTACGGTGACGGCGACCGCGGGAACCCCGACCGGCAATTACAACACGCTGACCGAGGCGGTCACGGCGATCAATGCCGGGACGCATCAAGGCGACATAGTGGTGAACGTCAATCAGTCGGTCGTCGAACCCGGTTCGGTAGTGATCAACGGCAGCGGCGCCGGATCGGCCAGCTATACATCGATCCTGATCCGTCCGACCGCGAACGGTTTGACGGTTTCAGGTGCGACCGTTCAGGGACGCGGATTGATCGAACTCAATGGGGCCGACAACGTCACCATCGACGGCGACAATCCGAATACGCTGACGGAGGGCGGCAATCCGATCAATCGTGATCTGACGCTTCAGAACACGGCCGCCAATACGGTGACGTTCACGTCGGTCGTGCGTGTCGCGGTCGCGGCCACAGGAACCAATTCGGCCGACAACAACGTGATAAGGAACCTGAACGTTCTCGGAAGCGCGACCGGGTTGAACGTTTCGACGGCGACGTCAACGACGACGGGTGGTCAGAATACGACGTTCGGCATCTTTTCCGGACCTGGCGCATCGACCACGGACGGAACTGTTGCTCCGTCTGCCGTCACGTCAGTTTCGACGGGCGTAGGCGCGGGCGCGACGGTAACGAACCTGACGGTCCAGAACAACGCGGTCATGAGCGTCGGTCGTGGCGTTTCAATGAACGGCTCGGCGACATCGGTGTTCCCGGGGCTCCAGATCCGGGGAAACAGCATCGGCAACGCGACTTCGGGCGCAGCCGATCAGGTCTACTCGATCGGCATCACCGCGCAGGGATCGCTCGACGCGGTGATCGCCGACAACAGCGTCCACATCGAAGGCTACATCGCTTCGAGCTCGGCGACGCACGGCATCAACGTCGGCGTCAACAGCACTGCCGTTACCGGTGCGACCATCGAACGCAACGATATCCGGCGGGTGCAAAACAACAACGGCGGGACGTGGAGCGCGTTCGGTATCAACCTCGGCGGAGGCAGCAGTCACGTCGTCCGGAATAACTTCGTTTCGGGAATGATCAACAGCCAGGTCGCCGGAACCGGAGGATTCGGAACGACGTTCGGTGCCTACGGTATTCGAATTTCGTCAGGAACGGGACACGTCGTCTATCACAACTCCGTTCACCTGTACGGAGCATTGCCGGGGGTCACGAGTACCGATCTGACGTCCGCGTTCGTGATCACTGCGACGACGCTGACCGGGATCGATGTTCGGAACAACCTGTTTTCAAACCAGATAACCGGCGGCAACCCGACCGGCACGAGGCACGTTGCCGTTTACCTCCCGACGGGCGCGACCAGCGCGATGAATCTGACCTGGAACAACAACGGTTACTACGTCGGGTCGGATGCGCAAAGCCGCCTCGCACAGCGCGGAACGACATTCGGCACCGGTGAGTTCCTGGTCGGGGATTTCGATCCGACACAGACCACGCCGGCGACGAACTTCCGCAGTTACACCAGCACGCTTTCGGCGGCCGGAACGAATGACGATTCATCATTTGCGGTTGCTTCGGCACCGCCGGTCACCTCGAACTCCGATCTCCATATACCCGCGACGACGCCGACTCGGCTTGAGTCGGGCGGCGCGGCTGTCGGGGTTGGGTTCGACATTGACGCCGAGTTACGCAACGCGACCACGCCGGACGTCGGCGCCGACGAGTTCAACGGAGCGCCACCGCCGGCTAATGACATCGCCGCCGTCACGCTGCTGACGCCGACCAACGGTTCGACGATCCCGACGGGTTCGTTCAGCCCGCAGGCTCGGTTCAACAATCCCGGAACGGCGACGCAGACAATGGTTCCGGTGCGGTTCAGGATCTTTGACGGTATGATGGTCGAGATCTACAACCAAACGGCCTCGATCCCGTCGATCGCTCCGAACCAGAACGTGGATGTCACGTTCCCGAGCGCGCTGATCGCGAGCGCCGGTTCATACACGATTGTGGCGACCGCTGAGAATCCGGGTGATACGAATTCCGCCAACGACAATGTCAACGGAAGCTTCAACACGGTAGTTCCGCTGAGCGGTTCGGTGAATGTCGGAACGGGTGAAGCATACACATCGCTGACAAATGCCGGAGGCGTGTTCCAGGCGCTGAACCTGGGTGGTATTTCGGGCGACCTGACCGTCAATATCACCAGCGATCTGACGGCCGAAACCGGTGCCGTGATGCTAAATCAACTCGTTGAAAGCGGAGCGGGCGGCTATACCGTAACGTTCAGGCCTTTGGGGGCGGCACGGACCATCTCGGGTACATCGGCGTCGAGCGCTGGACTCATCACGCTCAACGGTGCCGACCGGATCGTCTTCGACGGGTCGCTCAACACACTTGGCGGAAACGACAGGAGTCTGACGATCACCAATAACCAAACATCGACGACGACGGTCTTCTGGATCCGTAGTCAGAACGCGTCAAACGGCGCGACGAACAACACGATCCGGAACTGCATCATCAACGGCGCACCGGGTCCGCTGTCGACGACCACCGCCGGTATCCTGACCGGCAGCGGAACGACGCTCGGCAACGATGCGGAGGCCGCGAACAGCAATAACACGATCCAGAACAACTGGATCTACCGAGTTCAGAACTCTCTGTATCTGCGCGGCGGCGCGACGGCTCCGGTCTTTGACCAGAATTGGAACGTCACCGGCAACGAACTGGGATCGACCGTAGCGGCGGACAAGAACATTTTCCGCGGAATGCTGATCGGGAACTCGGCAAACTTCGTCGTTTCGGACAATACCGTCCACGGCGTTCTGTCGACGACCACGACCACGGCGTCGATGAGCGGGATCCAGCTCGCGCTGCTGCTCAGCAACGGGTCGGTTACAAATAACGTGATCTCCGATATCAAGAACCAGAGTGCGTCCGGCACCGGCGCAGCCGGCATCTCGATCATCGCGACCTCGACGAACTCAAACGTGACGATCGCGAACAACTTTGTGTCTGACGTCGCGGCCAACGGTTCGGCGACGGTCTCCAGCAACGGTCACGGGATCTCGTTCCTGAGCACGAGCGCAGGATCAGGTTACAACGTCTACTTCAACAGCGTTAATCTGGCGACCAATCAGGCAACCGCGCAGACGTCGGCCGCCATGTTCGTGACATCTACGTTCAGTGCGACCGGCGCGATCGACCTGCGGAACAACGTTCTGGCCAATAACCAAACCACCGGCACCCGATACGCGGTTTACAGCGCGGCGCCGGCGGCGGTGTTCTCAACGATCAATTACAACGACTACTTCGCGCAGAACGTCGGATTCCTGACAAGCGCGCGGACGACGCTTGGCGATTGGCAGACGGCAACCGGACAGGATGCGAATTCGCTTGCCGTCGATCCGCTGTTCGTTTCGGCTTCCGACCTGCACCTGCAGACCGGCAGTCCGATGCTTGCGGCGGGGGTCGCCGGCACGGGCATCACGACCGACATCGACGGCGATATCCGGCAGACTCCGCCGGACATCGGTGCCGACGAGATCATCTCCGTGGCCGTTCCCGGAACTCTGCAGTTCAGCTCGGCTACGTACTCGGGCGGCGAGTCAGGTAGTCCGTTCACCGTCAACGTAACGCGGACGAACGGAAGCGACGGCACCGTGACCGTCAATTTCGCGACCTCGGACGGCACGGCAACCGGCGGTGCGTCATGCGCGCCGGGGATCGATTACGTCAACAACTCCGGGACATTGACGTTCCTCAACGGTGAGACGAGCAAGACGTTCGATGTGACGGTCTGCGACGATGCGGTCACCGAACCCGACGAGACGATCAACTACACGTTGAGCAATGCGACGGGCGGCGCGACCATCGGGACGCCGGGAACGGCCGTTCAGACGATCGTCGACAACGATGTGCTGACCTACACGGTTGCGGTCAACGACGTCAGAATTCACGAGGGCAACACAGGAACGGCCTTTGCGACGTTCAATGTGACGCTTTCGTCAATGAATAACGTCAGAAACCTTGGCGGTTCGATCGCTTCCGTGCAGTACGCCACTGCCAACGGAACCGCGACTGCCGGCGGCGATTACCTGGCAACGAGCGGAACGTTGAACTTTGATTCGACGGGAACGTTGACGGTCAGCGTGCCGGTCCTGGGTGAAACGGTCAAGGAGGCGAATGAGACGTTTAGCCTCAACCTGACCAATCCGTCACCGAATACGACGATCACGGACAATCAGGGCATCGGAATCATCATCGACGAAGACCGTGCCTACATTGCCGACTTCGACCGCGATCTGAAGACTGACTACAGCGTCTTCCGTCCGAGCGAAGGCAATTGGTACGTCCTTGAGTCCGCCAGCGTCAAGCCGAATATCGTCAACTTTGGTTTGAACGGAGATATCGCAACCCCCGGCGACTACGACGGCGACGGCCTCGCGGACATCGCTTTGTGGAGACCCAGCGAGGGCAAATGGTACGTCATTCGGAGCACCGATTCGGCGATTCAGATCTTCCAGTGGGGCACTTCCGGCGATAAGGCGGTTCAAGGCGATTATGACGGTGATGCCAAGACCGATTACGCGATCTTCCGTCCATCGGCGGGTGAATGGTGGATCAGTTACGCGGCCGGAGGATCGTTGACGACCAACTTCGGAATCAGCACTGACCGACCGGTCCAGGGCGATTACGATGGAGACTCGAAGACCGACCTCGCGGTTTACCGTGACGGTACGTGGTACGTCGTCAACAGTTCGACAGCTACGTTGCAGGTGGCTAACTGGGGAATTTCGACTGATAAGCCGGTTCCGAGCGACTTCGACGGCGACGGCAAGTTCGACTTCGCGGTCTATCGGAACGGCGATTGGTGGATCATAAGCAGTCTGACGGGCGGCTACGACATCGTGGCCCTCGGAGACGCTTCGGATATTCCGGCGGCCGGCGATTTCGACGGCGACGGCACGAGTGATCCGGCGGTCTTCCGTTCGTCGAACGGTGACTGGTACGTTATTCCAAGTACAACGAGTTCGCTGACCGGCGTTCACTGGGGTACGAACGGTGACGTTCCCGTACCGTCGGCGTACCTGCCGCAATAGGACAGAGTGCCCTGCGGGACAATCTGCGACGAAAGGGAGCTTCAGCGATGAGGCTCCCTTTTCTTGGCCGGACCTGCTCGTTCTGACACGTCGGGTTCGACGTACTCCCAATCGCGAGGCATGTCTTTGAGATCGCGACGCGGTTGGTCACGCGAGGAGAAAAAGGCATCGCTTCAATTCCGATGCCGACCACTAAGCAGATAACCGACACCGGTGCAACAAGTTGCGGGATCATCTGATTTCAGGATCGCGTCACGTTGGCGCGGCTTTTCTCATTGTCTCTCGATCCGAGATGTTACGCAGAAATCTCCATGACGTTCGAGCGTCTTGACAGAAAGCGTTGTTGCATAATACCGTCAGGCATTGCTCATTTTTGATCGTCCTCAGGCTAGTTCTTCCGACGGCCGTTGTTTAACGATCTGGCCCCCAAAATAATTCTTTTGACTTTGCATTGCCGCCAACGCGGCGCTGATCTGCGAATTGCAGTACCGGCTGGAGTTGTATTTGCGCCGGCCAACCACTAAAAACAGGAGACTTTCTCGGATGACAAGGTTTTGGCTTTTCTTGCTCTGCGGCGCGGCTGCGCTCTTTTCCACGGCAATTTCGTCTTCCGCCCAGTGCGTCTCGTTGACGACGCTCGGGACTCCGGCGACACAGAATTTTGATACGCTCGCCAATTCGGGGACATCGTCGACGCTCCCTGGGGGTTGGTATATCTCGGAATCTGGAACGAATGCGAATGTAACATACACGGCAGGGACGGGGTCCGGCAACACTGGTGATTCATACAGTTTTGGGGGATCCGGGTCGTCTGAGCGGGCACTCGGCGGATTGCTAAGTGGCTCTCTCACGCCGACGATCGGTGCGTGTTTTGCGAACGACACCGGATCGACGCTGACCGCGCTCGATATTGCCTATACCGGCGAGCAGTGGCGGCTGGGTGCCACGGGGCGCACGGACAGGATTGATTTCCAGTACAGTCTTGACGCGACAAGCCTGACGACCGGCGCCTGGACCGATGTTGATGCCCTTGATTTCAATGGTCCTCAATCATCCGGAACCGTTGGCGCACTTGACGGAAACGCTGCCGCGAACCGAACCGCGGTCAGCAGTTCGATCGGCTCGCTTTCGATCGCTAACGGCGCGACTGTTTGGATCCGCTGGAACGATTTCAATGCGTCGGGTGCCGACGACGGACTCGCCGTCGATGATTTCTCGCTGACGCCGCAAACCACGCCGCCGCCGCCGCCGATCTCGATCGACGACGTCACACAGTTCGAAGGGAACTCCGGGACGACGAGCTTCACGTTCACGGTCAGCCTCGGATCTCCCGCACCCGCCGGCGGAGTTACGTTTGACATCGCGACGGCCGACGGTACGGCGACGACCGCCGACAACGACTACGTCCA
>JAKQII010000243.1 GCA_029557535.1 Acidobacteriota bacterium | reverse complement strand
TATTGGTTGTCATCGGCAGTTGGGTCGCGGTCTTCGTCAAGCGAAAGAAGGACGCAAGATCTGACAGCGAAGTCGCGTGATCCGGCGTCCGAACCGCAAACCCGTTTCGGACCAGTGAAAATCATGTATTTGAGCCGAGGGTGTCCGCTTTTCCCTCGGCCGGGCACTCGAATCGAGGAGCACTCGCATATGGAAAACAAACCACGGTTGTCGTTTTGGCAGATCTGGAACATGAGTTTCGGGTTTCTCGGGATCCAGTTCGGCTGGGGACTTCAGATGGCGAACATGTCGCCGATCTACAAATACCTCGGGGCGGACGAAAGCACCCTGCCGTACCTGTGGCTTGCAGGGCCCATGACGGGTCTTTTGGTTCAACCGGTTATCGGCGCAATGAGTGACCGCACCTGGAACCGACTCGGGCGCCGACGTCCGTACTTCCTTGTCGGAGCGATCATTGCAAGTATTTGTCTGATCCTCATGCCGAATTCGTCGGCGGTCTGGATGGCGGCCGGACTCCTCTGGATCATGGATGCGTCGATCAACATCACGATGGAACCGTTCCGCGCGTTCGTCGGCGACAATCTCCCTGAGGAACAGCGAACGACGGGGTTTGTGATGCAGTCGTTCTTCATCGGCATCGGGCAGACCCTGGCGAACGCGCTACCGTACATCCTTACTGCGCTCGGCGTCGTCGGCGTAATGAAAAGCGGGATCCCGCACTCGACCCTGATCGCCTTTATCGTTGGCGCGATCTGTTTTCTCGGCGCGGTTTTGTGGACGATTTTTTCGTCGAAGGAATATCCGCCCGAAGATATCGAGGAGTTCAACCGGAAGAAGTCAGAGAGCAATATCGTCGGGACGTTCGTGAAGGAGATCGTCGAAGCGGTTTCCGACATGCCGGCGACGATGAAGCAACTTGCCGTTGTTCAGTTCTTCACGTGGTTCGCCTTGCCGTGCATGTGGCAGTTTTACGGGCTCACATCCGCGCGCCATGTTTTCGGCGCGCTCGACGACAAATCGCCGGCCTTTCAGCAAGGAACGGAGTGGGGAGGGTTATGCTTTGCGGTATACAACGTGGTCTGTTTCCTCGTAGCGTTCGCAATTCCGCCCATCGCCGCGGCGACGAGCCGCAAGACCGTTCATTTCATCTGCCTGATGTGCGGAGGACTCGGATTGCTCTCGACGTTCTTTGCGGCGAACCCTTATTTCCTCTGGATCGGAATGGCCGGCGTCGGCATCGCATGGGCGTCGATACTCTCGATGCCGTACGTCATCCTAGCCGGTGCAATCAAACCCGAGCGGATGGGAGTCTACATGGGTGTTTTCAATCTGTTCATCGTGATCCCCCAGGTCGTGATGTCGTTCATCGTTCCGCAAATCTACGAAAATGTGCTCGGGAAGGATCCATTGAACGTGGTTATGTTGGGCGGCGTCATGATGGTGTTGTCCGCACTCAGCGTTTTCATCGTCAAGGATATCGGCGAATCGAAGATCGAAGCGATTGCCGGTGGCGGGCACTGATCAATTTGGAACTTCGATCGGAGAGGAAAATGAACTTCAAAAAGTCAGTTCTGATCGTCTGGATCTTTTTGTGCGCGCCTGGCGTGCTGGCCCAGACGCCGGTGCGCGATTTCTCGAAGGAGGATGCGCGATCGTCGCGGGAATGGGTAAAGGACGCGGTCATTTACGAGATCTTTCCGCGAAATTACTCGCAAAAGGGTGACTTCAACTCGATCACGCGCGACCTTGACCGTTTGCAGAAACTTGGCGTGACGATACTCTGGCTGATGCCGATCCACCCGATTGGCGAGGAGAAGAAAAAGGGCACGATCGGGTCGCCCTACGCGGCGCGGGACTATTACGCGATCAATCCCGATTACGGCACGAAGGACGATCTCAAGCGCCTTGTCGCCGAATCGCACAAGCGCGGGATGAAGGTCATCATCGATATCGTTGCAAATCACACGGCATGGGACTCGGTGATGATGAAGACCCCGAATTTCTATACGCGTAACGAAAAAGGCGAGATCATTCCGCCGGTGCCGGACTGGGCCGACGTCGCCGATCTCAACTACGACAATCCGGAACTTCGCAAGTACATGATCGACATGCTCAAGTTCTGGGTCCGCGAGTTCGATCTCGACGGGTTCCGGTGCGACGTCGCGGGATTTGTCCCGACGGATTTTTGGGAAACGGCGCGCGCCGAGGTTGACAAGATCAAGCCCGACACGATCTGGCTCGCCGAATGGGAATCGCCGGATCTTCTGGTCAAGGCGTTCGATCTCGACTATTCGTGGGAGAATCACGCGGCTCTGACCCGGGTCATCGAATTCGGCGCGCCGGCCTCGACGATCCGCAAAGTCTGGGAAGACCAGCACGCAAAGTTCCCGAAAGGCGCGCTGCGGATGCGGTTCTCGGACAACCACGACGAGAAGCGCGCGATCGCCCGTTTCGGCGAACGCGGCGCGCTGGCGGCGCAGGCGCTGGCATTCACGCTTGACGGCGTTCCGATGATCTATAACGGAATGGAGGCCGGCGACACGACCGAGTCCGGTTTTCCGGCGCTTTTCGAAAAGCTGCCGATCTTTTGGGACGCCGCGGTGCGCCGTCCCGAATTCCCGAAGTTCTACGAATCGATGATCGCGTTGCGGAAATCGTCGTCGGCACTCCGGCGCGGAGAGCTTTTTTGGATTCGAAATTCGGACGAGAACCGCGTGCTGTCCTTTGTGCGGATACTAGGTGACGAACGGATTCTGGTCGCGATCAACCTGTCAAACACGCCGTTCTTCGGATCGGTCGAGGCATCGGGGATGTTCGACGAGATCACACCAGGAGCGAACGGGAAGACCGGACTTCCGGCGCTGTCGCTTGAAGGGTTCGGTGTTCGGATCTTTAAGCAGCGTTAGCGAACTAAGGGTAGGAATGCGGCGAATTTGGTTTCGGTCGCAAATGTTCGGTCGCGTGCGCGGATTCCCGCGCGCGATGGCCGCTTCACACCCAAGCCCTTTTGCAAAACGATTTGATAGCAGTTATCTTAGGGGCAACTTTTCAGTTACGATTCTCAATTTAGGAGCAAATCATAGATGTTTGGATTCAAAAAAATCTTTCTTTTCGGTCTGGTAATTTTGTCGGTCGTTTCCGCCGCTTGCGTGCAGGGCCCGCCGGCGAATTCGACTTCGGGTGGTCCGGGGGCGGGCGACGGCAAGAAGATAAAGATCGGCTTTGCGATGGCGACCGTCAAGGAGGAGCGTTGGCAACGCGACCAGAAGGCGTTCGATGAATACTGCAAGAAGGTCGGCGTCGAGTGTTTCATAACCGTTGCCGACAACCGGGCCGAGAAACAGCTCAGCGATGTCGAGCAGCTTTTGACGAAAGGGATCGACGTACTCGTAATCGCTCCGCACGAAGCAACGCAGGCCGCGCAGATGGTTGACATGGCGAAATCGAAAGGTGTTCCCGTCATCAGCTACGACCGGCTGATCAATTCGGACAAACTCGATCTTTATGTCTCGCATCAGGTTCCGGTCATCGGGCGCAAGATCGCCGAATACGCCCTGCAGAAAGTGCCGAAAGGGAACTATGTCATGGTCTACGGCGGTTCGACCGACAACAACGCGGTGATCATGAAAAAGGAACAGCTTGCCGTGCTCCAACCGTCGATCGACAAGGGCGACATAAAGCTCGTCGCCGACCAGTTCATCACCGACTGGAAGCCGGAAGAGGCCCTGAAATTCGCCGAGAACGCGTTGACGCAGAACTCCGACAAGATCGACGCGTTCGTCGTCTCGAACGACGGAATGGCGAGCGGAGTGATCTCGGCGCTCGACAAGAAAGGGCTCGCCGGCAAGATCCTTGTCACCGGACAGGATGCCGAAAAAGCGGGACTTCAGCGCATTGCCGAGGGCAAGCAAACGATGACGATCTACAAGCCGATCATCCCGCTTGCGCAGGCGGCTGTCGACGCGGCGATCAAACTCGCGAAGAAGGAGGCGTTGGCCGACGCGAAGCCGTTCATGAACGACAACATCAAGAAAGAGGTTCCGGCGATCCTTTTGGATGTGCAGGTCGTCGACATCAACAACCTGATGGACACCGTGATCAAGGACGGCTACGCATCGTATGACGAGGTTTACGCGAACGTTCCGGAAGACAAGCGTCCTGCCCGCAAGTAGATAAGGATGGGTCGGGCGAACTGCGGCTTTCGCACGGCCGTTGTGTTCCTACCCGACCTGGATCACGATTCGGGTGCCGAACCGATGTTCCGGCGATCGACCACGGCGTCCGGCACTGCGTCTCGCAAGCAAGGCGACCCGGCGTCGTTCCGGCCGGCCAGCGACCGGAACTCCGTTCAACTCGGCCGGCTCGTTCATTATTGTGGTATTGGTAGAATCGTAACGGCAAACACCGCAACGGCAACAATCAGAATCCTGGTATCGGATTATGTCAATACTAGAAATGCGGCAGATCACGAAGGAGTTCCCGGGCGTAAAAGCGCTGGACGGCGTGACGTTCGATCTGCATTCCGGTGAGTTTCATGCGCTTGTCGGCGAAAACGGAGCGGGCAAATCGACGTTGATGAAAGTCCTGTCCGGCGTTTATCCGTACGGGACCTACGGCGGCGAGATCGCGGTTGACGGCGCCGATCGTCGGTTCGCGACGATCCGCGAAGCGGAGAACGCGGGGATCGCGATCATTTTCCAGGAGTTGTCGCTCGTGAAGGAACTAACGGTCGGCGAGAACATCTTTCTCGGCAAGGAGCCGTCCCGGTTCGGGGTCATCAATTGGTCGGAGCTTTATCACCGGGCGTCGAGCCTGCTCAACGAGCTTCACCTTCCGATCGATCCGCGGACGCCGGTCGGAAATCTCGGAATCGGCCAGCAACAGCTCGTCGAAATCGCGAAGGCGCTGTCGAAAGAAGCGAAGATCCTGGTTCTCGACGAACCGACGGCGGCATTGACGGAATCCGAGGTCGAGACGCTTTTCGCGATCCTCCGCAAGCTAAAAGAACGAGGCGTCGGAATGATTTACATCTCGCACAAGCTCGACGAAGTTTTCGAGATGGCGGACCGGATCACCGTCCTGCGTGACGGGCGGACCGTCGGCACCAGCCCGGCGGCCGATCTGACGAAGGACAAGGTGATTGCGCTGATGGTCGGACGCGACGTCGGGGATATCTTTCCGGTATCGGCGCACGACTTCGGCGAGACCGCGCTCGAGGTCACCAATTTCACGGCATTCGATCCCGACAATCCGGGCAAGAAGATCGTCGACAACGTATCGTTCTCGGTTAGGAAAGGCGAGGTCGTCGGCATCGCCGGACTGATGGGTGCCGGCCGGAGCGAGTTGCTGATGTCGGTTTTCGGCGCATGGACCGGACGCGCGTCGGGATCATTGAAAGTCGAGGCGAATCCGGTCGAGATCCGTTCACCGTCGGACGCGATCGCGAACGGGATCGGGTTCGTCACCGAAGACAGAAAACGCTACGGACTGCTTCTCGAACAGACGATCCGCGACAATATGACGCTCGCCGGATTGAAACGGATCTCCGGCGCATTCGTGACGCACCGATCGCGTGAAACGGCGGCAGCGAGATCGGCGATGGAGTCACTCCGAGTCAAGGCGAATTCGCCGATGACCGTCGCTGGGACGCTTTCCGGCGGAAACCAGCAAAAGGTCGTGCTCGGCAAATGGCTGCTGACCAATCCGAAGATCCTGTTTCTCGACGAACCGACTCGCGGAATCGACGTCGGCGCGAAACAGGAGATCTACGCCGAGATCAATCGCCTGGCGAAGGAAGGTCTGGCGATCGTGCTCGTCTCGTCGGAGCTTCCCGAG
>JAKQII010000239.1 GCA_029557535.1 Acidobacteriota bacterium | reverse complement strand
CGCCGACCAGCCAATCACGCAGCGCCGCCGCGTCCTTATCGGCGTAGTTCAGGTTCCCGAGACCGACGTCGTTGTACGCGTATTTCGAAACGCCGATAATGACCGCAAACCGTCGCCCCGAAAAGCCGAGTTTCGACGACTGCGTTTGTCCGTCATTCGTGCGTTGCGCGGCAGCCTGTTTCGGATCGGTAACAACGAGAAATGACGCGAAATAACGCTTGCCGTCGGTTCCGTCGGCCTCGATCTCAAAACGGTTCTCGCGCGCGGCGAGCTTGAATCCGGCGATGGTGTTGAGGTCGCATTTCATTACCTTTCCGGCCGCGGCGCTGGCCTGCGAGCAGACGCGGTTCGCCGAGTTGTTGTTGATCCGCACCTTGATCTTCGCCCACTCGATCCGTTCCGCAAGCGGATTGACGATCCAGAATTTTACGAAATTCACGTCGGACCGGGTAACGAAAACGCGCGGCGCCGTCATCCGTCCGGTTGAAAGTTCGGGAATCTCGAGCGCGAACGGCGTCCGGTCGGTTTCCTGCGCCGCTGCCGCCAGGGCAATGATCAGAATTGCGAAAAACGCGCTGATTGTCTTCATGGCTTCTTCGGCTGCCTCGTCTTTTTCGGTCCGGTCTTTGCAGGGACGGGAGTCGGCGTCGGGATCGTCGTGGTCACCACAACGTTTTTCTGAACCGACGTCGTTTCAGCGACCGAACTCGTCGACGTCGGCCGCGTTCCAGGAATCGACTGCGGGGCATTCGCGGTGTTCGCCGACGGCGTGATCCGGTAGTCCAAAACGCCAAGGTCCTGCATAAAGTCGTAAACGAATTCCATGTTGGGCGGCAGGCCGCCGCCGTTTTCACGCTGATAGATTGCGACGTACGTCTTGAGATCGTCGAAGATCAGGGGCGCCTCGGTCGGATTGCGGTCCGCGAGCCTGAGCATCGCGCGGAAAAGATAGGGTTCGGCGATCGTCTGTCGCTTGTCCATCGCGATCGCCTGCGTCAGGTTCGCCAGCGCCTTCGACAATTCCGACGAGTTCTTCGCCGTCTGTTTCAGAACCTTGCCGTAGTAGTAATATGCGACGGGATCATTGCTGCGGATACCGATCGAATCCGCCAGGTTCGCCCGTGCCATTTCGAACAGATCGAACTGGAACGCGCGGATGCCGTTGTCGCGTTTGATCAGCGCCATCGTCGATTGGAACTCCGCCGACGAAGCGATCATTTCGCCATTCTCGAGTTTCGCCTTGATCTCGGGCGCGAGCTGCTCGTTCAACATACGGGCGATTCCGCGCATCGAGCCGCCGGTGTTCGTTCGGTCACCGCTCGTGTTAGTTGTAGCTCCTGTAATCGTGCCGTCGCGCGAAAAGTCGCGCCAGATCGAACCGTATTTGTCGAGACGGCTCTTGATCCGTTCCGGATCCGCAATAAAGCCAGTTTGCGATCTGGGATCGGCGGCGATTGTGCGCATCCTTTGATAAAGTTTTTCGATCTCGCGGACGTCATAGTTCCGGGCAAGCATATACTTCATCGCGGCGGCGTCCGATTCGTCTTCCTGGAAATCTTCCCAACTGAAGGCGTCGTTGAAACCATAGAGTTTGAGGATACTTGCGCTGAT
>JAKQII010000218.1 GCA_029557535.1 Acidobacteriota bacterium | reverse complement strand
AACCAGTCCTACCTTCCAAATATGTCCGTTTGACTTCACTTTTTGCATTTCGAATACCTTCCTGTTTTTTTGATGAACGGGGGTTAATCAGAAGGACAGTGCGCGGGGGATGGGCGAAAAGACACTGGCATCGAAGAAAGATGTGAAAATAACCGGGAAGATAGTCGGGCGATCTTCGGTATCGAGATCGGATCTTAAACCCAGATTACGCATTGGAAGAAAATTTCTGCCCGCGAATCTACGCGAATGATCGCGGATAAAGCAGACAACTTGCCCGTTACGATTCAGTAAACGTTGACTGAACGCTGCTCATGAGGCCTCTACTCGATCACTGCCATTTGGTCGGTCACGCGTAAATTCGGGTTGATTCGCGAGAATTCGCTGGCAAAAATCTCTAACGCTTAATCTGGGATAAACGCAAGTCCCGGGTCGTGAGTCTTTGCGGTTTGCGATTAGGCGACAATCCGCTACCCGCATTCCCAAATCCGCAATCCCAAATGGGTTCACTTCGGCTCGGTGATGATCGAGTAATGCTCCGGTTGGCGATGGAGCGCGAAGTTGAAGATGTTCTCGCGGATCTCGCGGCAGCGGTCGAGGTCGCAGTCCGCAACTACGAGTTCGTCATCGACGGTCGTGCACATCGCGGCGATCTCGCCGGTCGGAGCGATGATCGTGCTTTGGCCGAGGAGGTCGCAGCCTTCTTCTTTTCCGGCCTTGGCGACGCCGACGATCCAGCAGCCGTTCTGATACGCGCCGGCCTGCATCGAGAGGTGATTGTGAAAACCCTGCAGATGGTCGTGCTCGGGGACCGGGGGATAATGCATTGGCGTGTTGTAACCGAGCAGGATCATTTCCGCGCCCTGCAGCGCGAGCACGCGGTACGTCTCGGGCCAGCGGCGGTCGTTGCAGATGCACATCCCGAACTTTCCGCCAAAGACCTCGGTGGTCGAAAATCCCGTGTCGCCAACCTGGAAATAGCGCTTTTCAAGATGCTGGAACGGCCGCCACGGCTCGTTCTCGAAGTGTCCCGGAAGATGCACCTTGCGGTATTTGCCGGCGATCTTGCCTGATTTGTCGACGATGATCGCGGTGTTGAAATGCTTCCCGTCTTCGGTAAGTTCGGCGTACCCGATATGAAAGCCGATCCCGAGCTTTGCCGCCTCCTCGAACAATATCTGCGTCTCCGGGCCCGGCATTTCGGTCTCGAAAAACGAATCGATCTCCGCCTGATCCTCCATGAACCAGCGCGGAAAGAACGTCGTCAGAGCGAGTTCCGGATAGACGACGAGATCGCAGCCGCGGCTCTTCGCCTTTCGCATCAGAACAAGCAGGCGCTTGACGACCTGCGCGCGGGTGTCGCTTCGGGCGATCGGGCCCAACTGGGCCGCACCGACGGTAACGACTCGATTCATTCAACTCTCCATTTCAGCGATCAGGCCGCGCTCCCGGCTCGGTTCAGGACGACCCGCAGCAGAACGTTGGCGCCGGCTTCGAGATCCTTCGGCTCGGTATGCTCCTCGATGTTGTGGCTGATGCCGCGGACGCTCGGGACGAAGATCATTCCGGTCGGGCAGTTCGGCGCGAATGCCTGGGCGTCATGGCCGGCGCCGCTCGGCATTCGTTTGACCGAAAACCCCAATGCGCGAGCTTCGCGCTCGACCAGATCGATCATTTCGGGCGCGAAATCGACGGGTTCGAACCTCGCAAGTTTGCGGGTTTCGATCCCGACCTTCTCATCCTGTTTAAGTTGTTCCAAGAATGCCGCGAGTTCGGCTTCGGCCTGTTTCAAAAGTTCGTTGTCGGTGTTCCGAAGATCGACGGTCAGCTTTGCGCGGTTGGCGACGACGTTGACGAGGTTCGGCCAGACCGTGATCGCGCCGACCGTCGCGACCTGCCGCCTGCCCATCCGGAGCGCGAGTTCGCGCACGAAAACCGCGATCCTGGCCGCGCAATAAGCCGCGTCGCAGCGCATCGACATCGGCGTCGTCCCGGCGTGGTTCGATACGCCCTTGATGTTGACCTCGGTCCAGGAGATCCCCTGGACGCCTTCGACGGCGCCGATCGTGATGCCTTCGCGCTCGAGAACAGGACCCTGTTCGATATGGAGTTCGACATAGCCTGCCGCCCGCATCGAGCCGACCGGCTCGGTTCCCATGTAACCGATGCGGACCAGTTCGTCGCGCAGGACCTTGCCGTCGATCGAGACCGCGCCGAGCGCGGCTTCTTTGTCGAGCTGTCCCTGATGCGCGAGGCTCCCCAGCATGTCCGGAGCGAAGCGCGCGCCCTCTTCGTTCGTGAAGACGCCGACGCCAACCGGGATCTCGGTCGTGATCCGGGCGTCGTTGAGGCACGCGATGACCTCGAGGCCGCCAAGGACGCCGTAATTTCCGTCGTAATAGCCGCCGGTCCGCACCGTGTCGATGTGGGATCCCATCAGGAACGGCGCGCCGTCGGTTCTTCCGGCCCGGATGCCGATGATGTTGCCGACCTCGTCGACAGTGACCTTCAAACCGAGTTCTTTCATCCAGGAGACGACAAGATCGCGTCCGGCCTTGTCCTCGTCGGTTAGCGCAAGGCGGCAGACACCGCCGCCCGGCAGGCCGCCGACCTGTCCGAGCGCCTCGATCTTCGACATCAGTCGTTCAATATTTATCCGTTCGGTCGCGGTTTTGGTCTCGGTCATAATTCTCTTTCCTCCGGTCAAATCGGAATGCGCCGTCAGCCTGTCGCTGAACCCATCGAGTACGGGAATAATTCTTTCACAAACATCGGGAAAAACAAATCAGCGGAACAAGTGGCGGCCGTGCGCGCAGATCGGGTGCGGGTGGCTGAAAACCGACTCCGATGTATAATGTCGAAGCCGTCTTTCAATTGGAGGAACCGATCCGGCGACGCGTCGAATTCTTGGTCGGCCCGATAATCCAAGGCCGAAGGCGGCGGCGCAAATCTATGAGCAGATTCCACTTGAACCTCGATGCGGTGGCGGTTCCCGACTGGAGCGGCGAGGAATTCGCATTCCTCAGCAACGGCGACATGCTCGATTTCCATCGGTCGCTCGACGGCTATGCGCCGACCCCTTTGGTGCCGCTTCCGAAGATCGCGGCGCGTCTCGGCGTTTCCGAGGTTTGGGCCAAGGACGAGAGCAAGCGTTTCGGCGTCAACGCTTTCAAGCCGCTCGGAGCGAGCTACGCGATCTACCGCTTCTTGAAGTCGCGCTGGCAGGAAAAGTTCGACGGTCAGTTCGAACCTGCTTCATTCAAGAATCCGGAAATGCTTGCGCGGCTCGGCAAGTTCACTTTTTGTGCCGCGACGGACGGCAATCACGGCCGCGCGGTCGCCTGGACGGCCCGTCAACTGGGACAAAAGGCGGTCATCTACATGCCGTCGGGGACCGCTCCGGCGCGGATCGAGAGCATTCGCGGCGAAGGCGCCGAGGTGGTCGTCGTCGAAGGAACCTATGACGATTGCGTCGGGGTCGCCGAACGAAACGCTTCCGCGAACGGCTGGCAAGCGATCTCGGACACCGCCTACGAAGGGAACATGACGATCCCGTCGTGGGTGCTGAACGGCTACTCAACGCTTTTTCGCGAGATGGAATCTGAGCTCAATCCCGCAGGCGGACCGCTCATCGATTTCGTCATTCTCCAGGCGGGAGTCGGGGCATTCGCCGCATCCGGCGCAGCGTACTATAAACAGCGTTACGGCGCCTCGGCCCCGACCCTGATCGCGGTCGAACCCGACGAGGCCGCATGTTTTCTCGATTCGATGCTCTACGGGGGCGGCAAACCGATCCCGGCGCGCGGCAAGATGGAGACGATCATGGCCGGACTCAACTGCGGCATTCCGTCGGCCGTTGCATGGCCGATCATGAGGGATTCGGCAAAGCTGTTCCTCGGAATACCCGATGAGTTCGTCGAAGAGGCGATGCGGCTCTATGCGGCATCGGGGGTGACCTCCGGGGAATCCGGCGCGTCCGGCCTCGCCGGGCTGCTGGCGCTGTGCGAGGACGAATCGCTGGCGGAAGCGAAACGATTGGTCGGCGTCGGAAGCGATGCGCGGATTCTTCTGATCAGCACCGAGGGCGATACCGATCCCGAAAATTACAGGAAGATCGTTGGCAAGCAAAGCGTATGATCCAGATTATTGATAAGGTTGAAAACCCGTCGGTCGTCGAAAAAAGCGCGCGGCATTTTGCCGAAAAGGGCATCATCCTGCCGACGTTCGCCCAGATGAGAAACCCTGAGCTAATTCCTGATTCGGTCCGCGACCGCTTGAAGGGAATCGGGCTTTGGGAACGCCATCCGCTCAATCTCTTCCGAATCACGTGGAAGAACGAACCCGTCGAGACGGGCGGGCTCTACGGTGGAGTGAATTTCCTCGAACTACCGTCGGAAATGACGGGCGTCAGGGCACGGATCGTCGTGCTGCTCGGCAAGTACTTTCCGACGGGAGCGCACAAGGTCGGGGCCGCCTACGGCTGTCTCGTGCCGCGGATCGTCAGCGGGCAGTTCGACCCGACCTATCACAAGGCCGTGTGGCCTTCAACGGGGAACTACTGCCGCGGCGGTGCGTTCGACTCGGACATCATGGGATGCACGGCCGTCGCGATCCTGCCGGAAGGAATGAGCCGCGAACGATTCGCTTGGCTCAAGGAGATCGGCGCCGAAGTGATCGCGACGCCCGGAAGCGAGTCGAACGTCAAAGAGATCTATGACAAGTGCTGGGAGATCAGGCGGACGCGTCCGGACTGCGTCATCTTCAACCAGTTCGACGAGTTTGGGAATCCGGCCTGGCATTACAACGTCACCGGACCGGCGATCGAAGAGGTTTTTTGCGGGTTCAACGACGATCGGCTGCGGCTCGCGGGCTTTGTCAGCGCGACCGGTTCGGCCGGTACGATCGCCGCCGGCGACTTTCTCAAAACGCGCCATCCGCATTTGAAGGTCGTCGCATCGGAGGCGCTTCAGTGCCCGACGCTGCTTCAGAACGGTTTCGGAGAGCACCGAATCGAAGGGATCGGCGACAAGCACGTCCCGTGGGTCCACAATGTCCGGAACACGGATGTCGTGACGGCGATTGACGATGACGACTGCATGCGTCTGCTACGTCTGTTCAACGAGCCCGACGGCCAACGCCGGCTCGCCGCGTGCGGCATCGATCCCGAGGTCATTGCGAAACTGCCGCTGATGGGAATCTCATCGCTCTCGAACATGCTCTCGGCGATCAAGACGGCGAAGTATTTCGAAATGACTTCGGATGACGTGATCTTCACGCTCGCGACCGATTCGGTCGAGCTTTACGGCTCGCGGGTTCAGGAACTCGCCGAAGAGCGCGGCGCCTACAACGAGATCCAGGCGGCGGTCGATTTCGAGCGTTGCCTGCTCGGATCGGCGGTCGATCATCTGAAGGAACTGACCTACCCGGAACGCAAGGCGATCCACAATCTGAAGTACTTCACGTGGGTCGAGCAGCAGGAAAAGGACATCGCGGATCTTAACGCGCAGTGGTACGACCATGAGCTGTGGCCGCGCCTCTTCGACCAGCCTCGTCGCTGGGACGAAATGATCGACGATTTCAACCGCCTGAGCGGCGCCTCGGCGAACTTGTGATCATCGGGAGAATTGCCGCGGATCACGCGGACCCATCCGGAATAAGATCAGTTCAAGCCGGCGCTTGATCGTCCGGGCGTTCCTGCCTGAATCGATTGATCCGCGCCATCCGCTTGACCCGCGGCAAAAGAGAACTCGCGACGGCGGGCGACCGTGTGGCCGCCGGCCGCAGAAGAAAGATATTCGAGAGTCAGGCGCCTGTCTCACGCTTTTTTCGCCTGAGTCCGATCGGCAGTTGGTAATGCCGGACACCTTCGTATTGATAGATCGCGTTGGCGACGGCACCCGCGGTCGGAACGAGCCCGATCTCGCCGACGCCTTTCGCGCCGTGCGGGCCGTGCGGATCGTTTACCTCGACGCCGATGACCTTCATCTTCGGCGTCTGTTTGACGCGCAGTACCCCGCATTTTCGGAGCTGAGTGCTGTCCGGAACCCCGTCGGTGACCTTCATGTCCTCGGTCAGTGCGTAGCCCAGCCCCATGTGGATCGAGCCTTCGATCTGCCCCTCGAACAACGTCGGATTTATGATCCGGCCCGCATCGTGGGCGGCGTAAACGGTATCGACCTGACCTTCGTCGTCGAGCACAACGACCTGCGCGGCGTACGCGTACGAGTAATGCGTGACGATCTTCTCGACATCCGCGCCCGGTTTTGTCGTCCAGTCGCAGATCCACGAACCGTCGTAAACGCGCCCGGCCAATGCCGCAAGATCCGACGTCTCGAGATCGGCTTTGATCTTTTTCGCGGCGTCGATGATGCAATGCCCGATGATCGACGTCCCGCGCGATCCCGTCGTCATTCCCGCGTAGCCGCCTCCGGTCGTTTCGACGCGGACCTCAATGACCTCCGGCGAGATTCCGGTGTTTTCGCACAGGAACTGAACCGCCATCGTATCGACGCCCTGGCCCATTTCGGTCCAACCATGGTGGATGATCACCTTGCCGGCCGATTCGACGACGACCTTGACGTTGCCCTTGTCGGGCATTCCGTTGCCGAGCCCCGTGTTCTTGATCCCGCACGCGAGCCCCGCGTATTTCGCTCCGCGGAAGTATTTTTCGACCGCCTCGAGCGCGCGCCGGACGCCGACGCCGCCTTCAAGGATCTGGCCCGTCGCGGTCGCGCGCCCTTCAGTTAATGCGTTGTCGTAGCGGAACTGCCAGCGATCGAAACCGCCCTGCTCGCAAAGATCGTCGATGCAGCTCTCCATGGCGAACGTCACCTGATTGACCCCGAACCCGCGCATCGCGCCGCACGGGACGTTGTTCGTGTAAACCGCTCGGCTTTCGACGTCGACGTTCGGAACGTCGTACGCTCCAGTGCAGTGGCCGGCGGCGCGTTCGAGGACCTTCATCCCGACCGACGCGTAGGCGCCGGTATCGCCGATTATCCGTGCCCGCAGAAACGTCAGACGCCCGTCCTTGTCGCATCCGAGCGTGTATTCCATTTCAAGCGGATGGCGCTTCGGGTGCATCATGATCGATTCGGCGCGCGTCAGAAGCAGCTTGACCGGCCTTTTGAGTAGGAACGCATAAAGCGCGGCGTGGCCCTGGACCGATAGATCTTCTTTGCCGCCGAAGGCGCCGCCGTTCGGGACGAACACACCTTTTGTCTGTTCGAGCGTCAGCCCGAGAAGTTTCGCGATCTGGATCTGGTCCTCGTAAATTCCCTGACCTTGCGAAAAGAATTCGACGCCGTCGTTCCAGGGCCTCGCGATCGAGCATTCCGGTTCGAGAAACGCCTGCTCGATCCGCTGCGTGCGGTATACGCCCTTGCTGACGTAAGCCGATTCGCGTTCCGCGAGATCGGCATCGCCGCGGCGGACGATCGTCTCCGAGAGCTTGTTGCCATTCGGATGGATCCTGATGTCCGAAGCCAAAGCTTCGTGCGGATCGGTCAACGGAGTCAGGATCTCGTATTCGACCTCGATCAACTGAACTGCCTTGCGCGCGATCTCGGCGGTTTCGGCGACGACGCCGGCAAGGACGTCTCCGAGATATCTCGTCTCTTCGCCGACATCGATCATCAGCGGCCAGTCATGAACGATAAGCCCCGAGTTTCGCTCGCCCGGAATATCCTTCGCCGTGAAAACGCGCAAGACACCCGGCAGTTCGGCGGCGGCCGCTGTCGATATCGAAAGGACCTTTGCGCGCGGATGATCGCTCCAGCGCAGGGCGCCGTGGAGCATGCCGTCGATCCGCATGTCGTCGATGTACGGGCGGTGTCCGAGGACGGTCCGGTCGGCGAGATACCGCGGATGTCTCCGGCCGACGCGGCCGTCGGACACGGGCGCCGGGATGTCCCTGTTTTCGCGGAGGCTCTCGGCGGCATAATCGATCGCGTCGATGATCTTCTTGTAACCCGTGCAGCGGCAAAGATTTGCGTTAACCGCCTTTTCGATCTCCTCGCGCGACGGCGCCGGATTCTTGTCCAACAGGGCATTCGCCTGGATCACGAACCCGGGCGTGCAGAATCCGCATTGGACCGCGCCTTTTTCGACAAACGCATTCGTGAAGATGCGCCGCCGTTCGGCGGAGATTCCTTCCGTCGTGACAACCGATCTTCCTTCGACCTTGCTCATCGGAGTGGTGCACGAAAGCAGGGCCCGATCGTCGATCATCACCGAGCAGCATCCGCACGCGCCCTGGGGCGAACAGCCGTCTTTCGGGGAAATGACGTTCTCCACCTCGCGAAGATACTGCAGCAACCGCATTTGCGGATCGCCCGTGAACTGCTTTCTGACTCCGTTCAGGAAGAATTCCATGGTTTTATTTTTCTCCCAGCATTATCGAAGGATACGTCGAACGATGATCGACGATGCCGTGGAAAAGCGCCTTCATCGCATAGAACGGGTCCATGTCGATCTCAGCCGGGCCTTCGGTTTCGAAATGCGCGCGACCGCCGAGGAGTCGGTTGTTCATATCGATCCGCAGCTCAACATCTGCGGATCGCCAATGATAACACTTGTTAACTGCGTCAAATGACAGGCGGTAGGGGTTTCCGCGGTAGCGGCCTTCGAGCGTCAGCCCGTCGGGAAAATAGAAACCGTCATAACCCCGGAACTCCTCGTAGGTCTCGCGGTTGAAAAAGAACCGCGGCTTTTGAACGAACGGCGCTCCCGACTCGGGGCAGTACGCGTCGCATTCGCCGCATTCGTTGCAGAAATCGGCGAGATTCGCGATCTGCGTCCGTTTTTCGAGGACGAACGGTTCGCGCGGAACCGCGACGGGTTCGCCGCCGATCATCCGGACGCCGATCGTCGACTCTTTGACCTCGCCGATCGGCAGGAAGAAGTTCGCCCCGTTCGGGCAAACAGGAAGGCATTTGTTGCAGGTGATGCAATCGAAGAAATCGAGCTTGCTGTCGACCGTCGGCGGATCCTTGCGATTTGTCTCGAAACCGTAGAGCGGGTTCGACGCGAGCGTCGGAACGATCGCCTCGAGATTCGCGAGCGCCGCCTCGTCGGCATCGGCAATCCCGGCCTTTTTGACGATGAAATCGCCAACCGTGGTCGCGCCGGTCTTCTCCAGCGCGTCGCGAATCGCCTTCGCGTACGTCGCCATGCGTGTGTAGCCGCCGGTCTTCAGGAGATCGGTGCAGACCGAGATCGGCCGCATTCCGCAGCCGACCGAATCCGCGATGTTCTTGACGTTGATCCCGGCCGAGAACGAGGTGTGGTAATGAGCGCCCATTTCGCGTCTGAAATCGAGCATTGCGTTCATCGCCAGCACGTGGAGCGGCGGCCCCGAAAGATACATAACCTCGTCCGAGAATACCGCTTTGTTGTTCTTGACGACGAGCGTGTTGGTGAACTTCGATCCGATGCGGGCGCCGTGATCGCCGGCGAATCGTTCGAGCCGCTTCATCATCGCGACGCCGTCAGCGAACTGCAGGTCGTGCTCAAACGCCTCGCGGTCGAGCTCGATGTCCTCGTAGCCGAGATCGCGGTGGATGATCTCCGAGACCCGCTCGAACCCAAGAAGCGTCGGGTTCTTCTTAACGATCACGTTGAGGCGATGCTCGCCGATCAGATGTTCGCAGATCGCCTCGATCGTCTCCGGCGGACAGCCGTGGAACGTCGAAAGCGTGAGCGTATCCGAAATGCACGGATCGATCGCAAGTTTACGGTATTGCGCGAACTCGGCCGGAAGCGTCGCGAGCGCCTTTTCGATCGCTTCGCCCGCGTCCATCATGTCCTTTATCCAGCCGTGGATCTCGGGCGACGCGATGCCGTCGAGATCATAGCCGACCGACATGTCGAAGACCGTGTCATAGAACGGATCGCCTTTCGGGATCCCGAGCAGTTCCATCTCCTCGATGATCTTCAGCAAAACCCAGGCGTTCACGTACTCGAGATACGAATCCCTTAGGCGGAGTTCCTGCGACCATTCGACGTTGTAACCGACGTTCCGGGCGTCGATGCAGGGCCGGCTGATCTTCAGCCGGTCGAGGATCTGAACGGTTTTCAATTCCATGATCCGTCCGCCGCCGAGGAACGAAAGGACGATGTTCTGCGCCATCTGCGTGTGCGGACCCGCAGCCGGCCCGAGCGGCGTTTCGGCGCGTTTTCCGTGAAAATCGACGGAGAGATCGAATCCCGGATGACCAAGATAGCACCGCGATTTCGGATATCCGTAGATGCTTCCGCGGCCGGCAAATTCGCCGACAATGGACTTCAGATGAATCCCCAGATCCAATCCGGTAAGTTCAGCCATATCTGTACTTCAGGAGAACTCGATGCCAAGAACCTCGGGGTTCAGGAGGCGGCGAACCGATCCCAGACCTTGCGGGCGACCTGCCGCGCTTCGAACGCGATCTTTTCCTCATCGAGCGTCACGATCTCGCGGTCACGCATAACGATCTTGCCGTTGATTATCGTCGTGTTAACGCTTGCGTCGCAAATTCCGAACAGGAAATGTCCCCAAAAACTGTCGCCCGTCAACGGCGTCGGTGGATGATAATCCACAAGGATGAGATCGGCAAGATAACCGGCGGCGATCACTCCGACCTTTTGGCCGGCGACGCGCTCGACGATCGCCGGGTTGTTGCGGATCGTCATTGTCTCGGATTCGGACCAACCGGCGTTACTGTCGGCGAGGGCGTGCTTTTGAAGCAAGAACGCCATTCGGACATCCGGCCGGACATCGGCCGACATTCCGTCGGTTCCGAGCCCGAGCAGGATCCCGCGCCTGAGACAGCCGCCGATGTCGGGCCGGCCGACGGCGTTATTCATGTTCGATTGCGGATTATGAACCAGGATGGAACCGCTTTGCGCGAACTCGTCCTTGTCGGCTTCTGACAGATGGACGCCGTGCGCGGCGATGCTGCGCGGGCCGAGAATGCCGTGATCGACAAGCCTTTCGATGACGCCGCGGCCATATTTTTCGCGGGTCAGAGCGGCGTCGATCGCGGCCTCGCAAAGATGGATGTGGCATCCGCGGTCGAGTTCGCGGCTCAATTCGCCGGCCGCCGCGAGCGTGTCCTCGTCCAGCGTGAACGACGCGTGCAGTCCGATCATCGCGTCGAGCAGATGGTCGGGATCGCTCTTTCTGGCCTCGATGCATCCGCGCGCAAAGCGCTCGTTCTCGCGCAGGCCGGCGGCGGCGGCGGATTTTCCGCCGCGGTCGGAAACCTCGTAACAAAGAACCGCGCGCAACCCGGCCCGCCCAACAGCTTCGGCGACCCGATCGAGACTGCCGTCGACGGCGTTCGGGCTCGCGTGGTGATCGATCACCGAGGTCACGCCGGCACGGATCGCGGCGATTGCCGGGACGAGTGCGCTGTAAAAGCAAGCCTCGGCGTCGAGACTTCGGTCGAGTTTCCACCAAAGCTGTTCGAGGATCTGATTGAAGTCCGTCGGACTTGCGCCGGTCGACATCCCCCGGGCGAAAGTGCCGTAAAAATGCATGTGGGCGTTGACGAGCCCGGGCATGAGAAGCCGTCCACCGCCGTCGATCCGGCTTGAGTCGCTATACCGCGCACCGAGATCGCCACCGCTCCCGAG
>JAKQII010000198.1 GCA_029557535.1 Acidobacteriota bacterium | reverse complement strand
CCGCGTTGAAGAACAGGCTGAATTTTTCGAATACGCGCTCGGCGAAAAGTCCGACGACCCAAAACCGGCGCGTTGGCGTCCGGTTCGCGAGAAGCTGCCGGCCGGTGAAATAGGCTTCGATACCGGCCTTGAAGCTATCCTCCCTCTCAAACAAAAGCGCTGAATTCAACTTGCTCTTCGGTGTCAGGGCCAGGTGTCGGTCGCCGGGCAGATATCCCGCCACCGCGTCGGTGAACGTGTATCCGGCAAACAACTTGACGATATCGTAAGACAGGCGGAGATTGGTCTCGAATCCCGCGGTTCGAATATGCTCGGCCGAATTCTCGAATCGCAGCGTGCCCTGCGCGCTGCCAAGCACCAGGGGATTACGGATCTCCGTATAGAAGAACATCTGGTTGATCGATACCGTGAACTTTTCACCGACCGAGTCACGGTAATTGATATCGATCGTGGACCCTCGGCTCGTCTCGGCCCGCAACGAGCCACCGACGGGAAAGATGTTTCGGAAAAGAACCGTTTCGGCCTCTTCGGTAAAGATCGTCGGCGTCTTGTAGCCGAATCCGACCGTTACGCGGCCCGAAATTCGCTCGCTTAAATGATAGAGTAGCGAAATTCGGGGAAGAACGAACACGCCGTAGTTATTGACACCGTCCACCCTGGTACCGGCCTCGATCGAGAGTCTTTTGCCAAGATCGAATGTTCCTTGGACGAAACCGCCGACTGTTTGCCGGCTTTCGTCGCGGGGATTCGGCGCCAGGCCGTCTTCGGAGAATTCATCGAAAATTGCGTTCGCCCCGAAAACGAGCAGATGCTTTCCGTGCGGTTTGAAAATCGAGACTTCGGTGAACGAGTTGACCTGGTTGCCGCCGAACCGATAGCCGGGGATCTCCGATGTTCGCCGAAAGAACGCGACCGCCTGCTTCAGGTAGAGTTTTCCGCCGTCATCAAGGTCCTTATCGAACTGGATCGTGGTGATGTTCCTGATCGATCGGTGCGATTCGAGATACTGTGCCGGATCGCGGCCGCGAACCGCGTCGATCTGCCCGCCGTCACGGAACTGGTAACTCGTCGAGTTGCCGAGCATGAGTCTCGACCCTTTGCCGTACACGAAAAGTCTCGGATTCAAGGTGAACGACGCGGTCAACGGCAATTCGGTAAATTCATCGCCGTCAGCATCGTACGGGTTTTGAAAACTGAAGGCCCCAAAGAGCGTCGTACCGAATCGCCCGTGCCGTCTGGTATGAAAGGCCGAAAGATCGCTCCCAAGCGCCGACGTCTGGTTCAATATAAAGCTTGTGTGAGGCGCATTCCCGGGTTCCTTGCTAATGAAATTGATAACGCCCGCGATCGCGCCGCCGCCGTAAAACGTCGACGATGCCCCTTTGATAATCTCGACTTGTTTGAGGTCAAGCGGCTGGATGTCGAGCACGCTCAGATTGCCTGAAAATCCGCCAAACGCCGGGAATCCATCCTTTAGCAACTGCGTATAGCGTCCGTCGAGTCCCTGGATGCGAATCGACTGGGTGAAGGTCGTAGCCGACGTTTGCTGGACCTTGATCCCGGTACTTTCGTTGAGCAGCATCGAAACGTTCGACGATCGCATCGAGCTCTTCTCGTCGATCTCTTCTTCGTCGATCGCCTCGACCCGCGTCGGCGTGTTTTCAATTTCACTACCGGTCCGCGTGGTCGAGATCACGACCTCGGATTCGTTCTCCTCGATTTCGACGACCAACGGCGAATCGGCCGGCCGAGGCACGTCGACCGCAATCTCCGCGATCCGATAGCCGTCGGCCACGATCTCGATGACATACTCACCCGGCGCCAGACCTGAGATCGCGGCGCGCCCGTTTTGATCCGTAACCGCGGTGATCGTTGTTCCCCGGACGGAAAGCCGCGCACCGACTACCGGACCATCGGCGCCTTGCACGACGACTGCCAAAACGTCGTCCGCCCTTTTGTAGGTTTCCTGCGCGACTGCGGCATAACAAAACGCGCTTGCAACCAAAAAAGCCATGATCCCCAACCCGAACGCTCGCATTTCGAAATTCTAACGAATCGAAGTGCGGGCCGGCAACGACCGTTCGCTCACTACGAACCCGGTATGCTAAATTCAGACTCAATGAAATCAATCGTGTTGGATGGCGAGAACCTGACTTTCGAACAGGTTGTCGAGGTCGCGAACGGCGACACACGCATCGAGATCGCGGAATCTGCCGTCGAACGCGTGAACCGGGCCGCCGAGGCGGTCGACAAGCTGCTCACGCGGGGCGAGATCGCCTACGGGATCACGACCGGATTCGGCGCGCTCAAAGACAAGATCATTCCCGCCGACCAGGTCGAAACGCTTCAGCGGAATATCGTTTTGAGCCATGCGGTCGGCGTCGGGGAGCCGTTCGACGTTCCGACGACGCGGGCCATCATGCTCATCCGCGCGAACACGCTCGCGAGAGGGTTTTCGGGTATCCGGATCGAAACCCTGCGCCTCGTCGTCGACCTCCTGAACAAGCGCGTCCATCCCGTCATTCCCGAAAAAGGATCGCTCGGGGCCTCGGGCGATCTGGCGCCGTTGGCGCACTTCGCGTGCGTCCTCATCGGCGAGGGCGAAGCGGAATTCGAAGGATCGGTGATGCCGGCGCGCGAGGCGCTCGAAAAGGTGAGGCTCGAACCCGTCGTTCTCAAAGCGAAGGAAGGACTTGCGCTGACGAACGGAACGACCGTCATGACCGCGGTCGGCGTTGTGCAAACCCATCGCGCTCAACGACTTGCCGATCTTGCCGAAAAGGCGGGATGCCTGTCGCTCGAGGCGCTCAACGGAACCGCCGCGGCATTCGACGCGCGGATCCATGATCTCCGTCCGCATCCGCGGCAGATCCGCTGTGCCGAGAATCTGCGCAGGATCCTCGACGGCAGCGATTTCGTCCGTGATCACGATCCGAAAAATATTCAGGACGCTTACACGCTCCGCTGCATGCCGCAGGTTTACGGGGCCGTCCGCGACGCGATCGATTACGTTGAATGGGTGATGAGCAACGAACTCAACGCCGTAACCGACAATCCGCTCATTTTCTTCGATGACGCGGGCGAACCCGAGATCATATCCGGCGGAAACTTCCACGGCGAGCCGCTCGCGCTCTCGATGGATTACCTTGCGCTCGCGCTGACGGAGATCGGCAACATGTCCGAGCGCCGGATCATGCGTCTCGTCGACGCCGATTCGAACGGACACGTGCTTCCGCCTTTCCTGACGCGAAACAGCGGGATCAATTCCGGCTTTATGCTCGTACAATACACTGCCGCGGCGCTCGCAAGCGAGAACAAGGTATTGGCGCATCCGGCGAGCGCCGACACGATCCCGTCGTCGGCGAATGTCGAGGACCACGTTTCGATGGGCGTCACCTCGGCGTTGAAATTGCGCGACGTTGCGGAGAATCTCGAAAATATCCTCGCACTGGAGATACTGTGCGCGGCGCAGGGCATCGATCTTCGCCGGGAATCGGTCGGAGCGGACCGCAGTCTCGGCGCCGGAACAAGGCCGGTCTACGAACGTGTCCGTAAATCGGTCCCGTTCATCGAAACCGATTCTCTGATGTACCCGCACATCGCGGCGGTCAGATCGCTGCTCGATGACATCTGTTAGCCGGAATAAAACAGGTCCGCTCCGGGATCTATCGTGCGAACAATGGTTGGAACAGGACAACAGACGAAAACGCGTGGATTGGCCGAAGAGTTGGCGGCGGTGCTCGGTCAAGGGATCGACGTCGTTGCCGCGGTTTCGGACGCCGTTTACCGCCACGATGGTCCGCGATCATCGGTCGGCGCGCATTTCCGGCACAACGTCGAGTTAGTCATCGGTTTGCTGAACGGTATCGAGACGGGTTCGGTCGATTACGCCGCGCGAGAGCGCGACGAGCGAATTGCGACGGATCGCGACCATGCGATTGCGGCGATGCGAACGGCGGCGGACGGGATCCGGCAAATCGGGGCCGGCGAGCTGCAGGCGACGCTTATGGTCCGCAGCGAAACGGATTCGCGGATCGAGTGCGTTTCGAGCGTCGGGCGCGAACTTGAGTTTCTTGTGAGCCATACGGTCCACCACTACGCGTTGATCGCTTTCAAACTCGAGTTACTCGGGATCAGCGTGCCGGCGGACTTCGGCGTGGCCCCGTCAACCGTTCGGTTTTGGACAAACAAAGGAGAGAATTGATGAAGGTAATCGAATGGATATGCCGGATCGTCGTCGCGATCATTTTGCTGCAGACGCTCTTTTTCAAATTCACGGGCGCCGAGGAATCGAAGTATATATTCACGACGCTGATGGGTGACTACGAAGCCGTCGGACGGATCGGGTCCGGCGTCGTCGAACTGATCGCCGCGATACTGATCTTGATCCCGAACGCTGCATGGCTCGGAGCGCTGATCGCGCTCGGGACGATCAGCGGCGCGATCTTCAGCCATTTGACGAAGCTCGGGGTCGTCGTCAAGGATGACGGCGGGTTCCTTTTCATTCTGGCGATCGTCGTTTTTGTTTGCAGCGCGATCGTGCTCTTTCTGAACCGCGCGGCGATTCCGGTTGTCGGATCGATCCTGGCCGGCGAGCGCGGAGGTACAAGCTAGCTTTGAACCTGTTTTCCCTGAGTTCGAGGTTTCAATCCCGCCTGCTCGTCGCGGCGGGCGTCTCAATTCTCGGCGCGGCGCAGGTCTTTGGCGCCGAGCGGATCGAGTTGTTTGGCGTGGCCGCCGACGGAATGACACCCGGACTCATCTTCTTCGCGATCGCCGCGGCGACGCTCATCAGCGAGGATTTAGCGGCGATCTCGGCGGGGGTGCTTGCAAGTCAGGGAACGATCGGTTTTCCGCTTGCGGTGGCCAGCACCGGCGCGGGGATTCTCTTCGGCGACATTCTGTTGTTCATCGCCGGACGCTATCTTGGCAGGCCCGCGCTAAGACTCCCGTTCGTCGGGTATTTTTTGACCGAGCGTGCGCTCGAACGCAGTTCGGCGTGGCTCGAGCACCGCGGCATGGCGGCAATATTCATCAGCCGTTTTGTGATCGGGCTGCGACTGCCGCTGTATTTCGCGGCCGGCGTGCTGCAGACTTCGTTTGTTAAATTCACGGCCTATTTTCTGCTTGCGGTCGCCGTCTGGACGCCGCTTCTGGTCGGCGCGAGCTATTATCTCGGCGGACAGGTCGTGAGCGACACGATGTCGAACAAGTGGTTCGCGGTCTCTCTGATCGCGATCGTTGTCGGGCTGTTCATTGCCGTCCGGCTGGCCCAGCAGCTCGCGACATGGAAGGGTCGCCGGATCCTTCGCGGCAAAGTGAAACGCCGGTTCATCTGGGAGTTCTGGTCGGTCCGGATCTTCTATCTTCCGGTAATCGTGAAGATCGCGATGCTTGCCTGCAAGTACCGGAGCCTGACGGTCTTTACATGCGCGAACCCCGGAATTCCGGCCGGCGGGTTTGTCGGCGAATCGAAAAACGACATACTGCGCCTGATCGCTCTTTCGCCGGGAGCTTCGCGCTTTGTTCTGCCGCACGAACTGCTTGCGGGAACGGATCGCATCGATTCCGCGGTTTCTTTCATGGAGCGCCGCGCACTCGACTTTCCGGTCGTCATCAAACCCGACGCCGGCGAGCGCGGGCTCGGGGTCAGGATCGTGCGATCGGCCGAAGAGCTCCGAAATGTGCTCGAATCGTCTCCCGAACCGTTGATCATTCAGGAGTTCGCGCCCGGCGATGAGATCAGCGTTTTCTATTATCGATATCCCGAGACCGAGCGCGGCGAGATCTTCGCGATCACCGAAAAGCGCTTTCCGGCGGTTTCCGGCGACGGCCATTCGACGCTTGAAGAGCTCATATTGAAGGACGACCGCGCGATCTGCCTCGCGAAGCGTTACCTTGATCACAACGAAGCTTCTCTCGACCGTGTCCCCGCCGACGGCGAAATCGTCCCGATCATCGATATCGGCACGCATTCGCGCGGCGCGGTCTTTCTCGACGGCGGATGGATGAAAACGCCGGAAGCCGAAGCGGCGATCGACGCCATTTGCAGCGGGATCGACGGATTCAATTTCGGACGGTTCGATATCCGCGTCGAGTCGTACGAGCATTTCCGGCGCGGCGAAGCGTTCAGGATCGTGGAGCTGAACGGCGTCACCAGCGAAGCGACGAATATTTATGACCCGAATTATTCGCTTCGTGACGCCTACGCGACGCTGTTCCGGCAATGGGAGATTGCCTTCGAAATCGGCGTCCGGAACCACGAACTCGGCGCGCGTCCCGCGACTGTCCGCGAGCTGCTGAAAATGACCGTGAACCGTCCGTCGGCACACAGACCGCGAAGGGCTTCTTTGGTGCGGTCGGCGAATCAAAATTGAGATGTGCGTCATCTTTTTCGCCCACAGAGTTCATCCCGTCCATCCGCTGATCCTGATCGCCAATCGTGATGAGTTCTACGATCGTCCGACCGCGGCCGCATCGCGTTGGGAAGACCGCCCGGAGATCTTCGCCGGACGCGATCTCGTTCACGGTGGCACCTGGCTCGGGATCACGGACAGCGGACGATTTGCGGCGGTTACGAATTACCGGCAGCCATCGGCGCCGGGAGGAAAGCGGTCGCGCGGGGCGTTGGTGAGCGGATTTCTAGGATCTTCACGATCTCCGGCCGATTTCCTCGATGAAATTCGCGAATGTTCCGAATACTTTTCGGGATTCAACCTCATCGCCGGCGACCGCGATACGGTGGCGTATTTTTCGAACCGGGAAGGCGTCGTCCGGACACTCGAACCGGGTATTTACGGACTCAGCAATCACTTGCTCGATACGCCCTGGCCAAAGGTGCGCGGAGGAAAGGAGCGATTCGCCGCCGCAATTACGCCCGCGAACATCAATCCGGACAACCTCTTCGCGATCCTCGGCGACAAATCGTTGGCGCCGGACGACGAATTGCCTGACACGGGCGTCGGCTACGAGCGCGAGAAACTCCTGTCGGCGATCTTCATCGAGACGCCGGTCTACGGTACGCGCTCGTCGAGCATCGTGCTCGCCGATAACGATTTCGGCCTTTCGCTTGAGGAGCGGACGTTTGTATAATTTTGAACCGATGAGACTCGCAATTATCCCGATCATTCTCTTCGCCGCAATCTCCGCCGCAGCACAGTCGGCGACGCTCGAAACCGTTCTTGCGAAACGACTTGCGCTGAAGGAACGGCTCGCCGTCGTGAATGGGAAGACCGTCACGAAAAAGGGGATCGCGCTCTCCGAAGTATGCGATCTCGGCGATCCCGTATCGGCGCGGGTTTTTCGCGATTACGGTGCGATGTGGGTCGGAAACAACGATTCTTTCGCGGGCTACAGACAGAATCCCGACGGGACGTTCGTCGCCGACTGCGTATTCGACGACGAAAGCGAGGTCGCCGCATATCACGCGGCCGTATCGTCGAAGACAGCCATGATCGGCCCAACGAGCGTGACACTTCGGGCGGACGCCATGGACGCGCTCGTGGCGGCACGGGCCGAAGCGCTCGCGGCCAAACTGAACATTACCCCGCGGGGCGGTTCGACGGCCGCCCGGCGTTCCTTCGGCGACACGCTCAGACTGTGGCGCTCGCGGTTCCTTCCCGGGCTCGATCACTGGGTCGCGCTCGGAAAGATCAAACGCGCGGACGCCGACGCCGCCAAACGCCTCGAAATCCGAAAACAGGTCGCGCAGGTCCTCGCGTGGGAAGAGAACGACTGGTTTTTCAGTACGGATTTCTCGAAATCGATCCTGTATTCGGTCGCCGCTCCCGGCGCATCGCAGCACATATTCATGATCGCGCTCGATGTCGAGCAGTTCTCGAATCCGCGCGTCCGGGCAATCCTCGCCAAGCACGGCTGGTTTCAAACCGTGAAGAGCGACCTGCCGCATTTCACCTACATGGGAGTCCAGGAGAAGGAACTGCCCGCGCTCGGCCTTGAGCCGGTCACTGTCGGCGGCCAGAGATTCTGGATCCCGAGAACTTGATTCAAAATTCAAAAATCAAGACGCGAGATTCACGATCCAACGCGGTCATCTATCATTGGGTGAGGTTTCTTTTTGAGACTCCATTTCAATTTTCAACTCTTAAGTTTCAATTATTTGTTATTCCGGGTTCAGAAAGCGGGTCCGACGGGTCAAGTGACCACAATCGAATCTTTGGGACAAAGGACAAAGAACAACGGACAACGGACAAAAATTCGAGCATTTTCTGCTAAAATGGGGTCGTTCGACCCGGAGAATCCATGATTTGTCCCAATTGCCGAGCATTCAACGATGACAGCAACGTGTTTTGCGTCAGCTGCGGTGAGTCGTTCGCCTTGCCCGGCGGTCCCGCTCCGACAATGACCGCGAGATCGTTCATCCCCGGGGACAGTGATCCGAACCCGAGTCAACCGACGGTTATCCATGCCGAAAATCCGCTCACCGGGCGGCTGCCGGTTCAGCCGCCGCCGGCATTTGACAGCTCATATGCCCAGTTTCAGCAGTCGTTTCCGGCAATTCCGCCGTCAGGCGCCCAGCAACCCACACATAGAAGGACGGGTTTGATCGCCGCGGTCGGGATCCTCGCGGTTTTGGTCGTTGCGGCCGCCGCCGCGGTCGGTGCATATTTGTTCTTTAGCCGTGAAACGAAAGGCTCGGAAACCTATCCGACGAGCCTCGGACTGTTCTTCCAAAACCCTGAAAAAACGCAAGTTACGGAGATCCGCAAGCGCGACGAAAAGAGTGCTGTCGGCGCACGGGACGCGGTCAAGAAAGAAGACGATCTCGTCAAACTCGGTCCGCGACCAAACCTCATCCTCTATGCGGACGCGAAAGACGTTCCCGTCAGCGATCTTAAACTCATTGAGATCGAGTCAATGAAGGACGACGGGACCGTGCGGCAGATCGAATTCAAGGCCGCGACCGTGGAAGGGAAACAGGACATGAAACGTATCTGGCTGACCGAAGACCTTGCTTCGGGAAAGTACGCCTTTGCGATCTTCGACGGATATTTCGAAGACGGCAAGCATCACTTCTGGCCGTTTGAGGTGAGCGGAAGCAGCCGCAAGGACAACGATGCGATCGCAAAAGAACTGTCGATCGGCCGCAAATCCGCGGCCACGACGCCGACCCCGGCGAAGTCCGCGACGCCGAAACCGACCGTTCAGCCGCCGTCGAACACAACCGCAGCGCGGGTCCAGAGTTCCAATGTGATCCTTCGTTCCGGCCCGTCGCAATCCTCGTCGAAGATCGGAATGCTTTCGGCCGGCCAGAAGGTCTACATCATCGAGTATTCCGATCGCTACGAGGTGTTCGTGACCCGCGACGGTCGCGCCCTGAATTCAAATTATGCCTACATCCAGACCGAGAGCGGGAAGCGCGGTTGGGTGTTCGCCGCCTTCATAAAATAAGCCATGAAGCTAAAAATCGTTCTTACGCTTGCACTAACGTCGACGATACTGACAAACGCCGGGTGCTACTCGGCGGAATCGATCGACAACCGGACGCGATCGTCCTCTTCAGGCACTCCGCAGCAGACTTCGGCTTCGGCGTCGCCGACGCCGTCATCGACGACCGAAATGAAGAATGAAACAAACAAAGAATCGAAGCAGACGGGATTTTCGGCGAACGTTCCGAGCGGGTTTTCGATTCCCTCGGACGACGTCGGAAAGAGACTGGTCCGTGAGTATGGTTCGATGTTCGTCGCGCGCGGCGTGACTCCGCCGGTCAAAGTCGTCTTTCGCGACGAGTCGGAAGTTTCGGCATGGCAGTCTGGCGTACAGAGTTCGACGGAATCGATCGGCGGGTTCTCGGTCGAACTTCAGACGGCGGCAATGAACGCACTCAAAGAGGCGATCGCTGACGCGAAAGCGAAGAACCTCAAGATCACACCGCGGAACGCCGATGCGGCGAAACGTACTTATTCGCAAACGGTCGACAATTGGAAGAGCCGTGTGGACCCGGGGCTTCAGCATTGGGTTTCGAAGGGGAAGATCGACGCCGGCGAGGCAAAGCGGATCGCCGCGCTTTCGCCGACCGACCAGGTTCCAGAGATCCTCAAGCTCGAAGGCCAGGGCCTGTATTTCGCGAAGGATTTCGAGAAGACCATTCTATATTCGGTCGCCGCTCCGGGAGCTTCGCAGCATATTTCGATGCTCGCGCTCGACGTCGCCGAGTTCGACAACGCCGCGGTTCGTCGGGTCCTCGCCGATCACGGCTGGTTCCAGACGATCCCGTCGGACCTTCCGCATTTCACCTATCTCGGCGCGAAGGAAAGCGAACTCGAGGGGTTGGGGCTGAAAAGGACGACCGCATCGGGTCGGGACTTTTGGGTCCCCAATATTTAGTCGGTCGGGAACTACTTTGATGCGGGCCGGATGCTGAATGGTCCGGCCCCATGATTGTTGCGATAGGCAGAACGCTTTGGATGTCGAGAAAACCTATCATTCGAAGGTGACGTTTGAGGAAGGGTATCTCCAACTTCTTCGAATGCATGAAATCTACAAATCGATCACGGCCGCATATTCGGATGAGCCACGAGCGCATCCGAATTCCAAAATCCGAGATCCCAAATGCGTTGTGTCGTCGCTTCGCGACCGGGCGGCGGAACGATGATCGTCTGAGGTGGACAAATCGGTGGACAACGCAAAACGGGCGCAGTTGATGCGCCCGTAAGTGCTTGAAAATAAATGGTACACCCTGCAGGACTCAAACCTGCGACCTTCTGATCCGAAGAAATACCCCGAATTTGCATTTTATCTCGGTTTTCGTGGAGTGCCCGTATTTACTGGCCGTTCTGTGCCATCGGTGGAGATGCGCACCCGTTTGTGCGTGAGTTTGCGTCGGTTTGCGTGAGTAAATAAGGTGAAAACAAATCAGATTCCCCTTACTGCGACTTGCGCAATTTCGCAAGTTCATTCTCCGCCGCGCTCAAGAAACGAGTCCAGTCTTTGGGCGACGGCCCGCGCGTTCGCGATATCGACATTTGAATAATGCCGGAGAAAGGTTTCGAATTCCGTGTGCCGCGTGATCTTCATCACCTGACTTTCGGGATTTCCGGCCAGGACCATCCGTGTCGCCGCCGTCGAACGCAGATCGCGGAACTGCAAATCCTCGATACCGGCGTCCCGGCAGGCGGACGCGAACGAGCGCTTGATGTCCGTCCGGCCGAAGACCTTCTCTTCCGGCCGTTGCCCGTCATAGCGATCGCGCAGGATCCGGGCGAGCCGCGACGAGATCGGAATGACGCCGCGCACGCCGGTCTTGGTCCGGCGAAGGTCTTCCGGTGCTGTCAGATGGATAACGCCGTTCTCAAGATCGACCTGACGCCACTCAAGGCCGAAGATCTCCCCGCGCCGAAGCGCAGTGTCGAGCGCGCAGACAATGAGCGGGATCAAATGTTCCCGCCGGGCCCGTTTGACGGCCGAGACCGTCTGCTTTCCGCGATGCGCCGAATTCCGCCGATACGCACGTTCGTAGGTCACGGTCACGACGCCCTCGCATGCCGCCAGCAGCCGCCGCTCCTCATCAAACGTGAGCATTCGGTTGCGCGACGCCTCGGGTCCCCTGTCAAGAAACAGTTTGCCGCGGCGGAAAGGCGAATCGTTCAGCCAGCCGATCTCGACCGCATATGAGAACAGGCGGCGCAGCTGCGACATCCAGATATTGACGGTCGCGGCCTTCGGCGGCCCGCCGCGCACGGTCCTTCGTCCCGCGAGCGCGACCTGGTAAGCGCGAAGGTCCTCGAACGTGATCCCGTCTAGGCGCCGGTCGCCGAAGTGCTCGGCGGCCATGCGGACAATATGCCGAAGATGGCTTAATTTCTGCTTGTAGCCGGTGATCTTCCGCCCTTCGACGAAAACGGCCGGAACGATCTCGGACGCCTCGAACCGCTCCGCCAGATCGCGGAACGTCGCGCCGTGACCGGCCGCCTTCTTTTCGGTCTGCCGCTCGGCGGCCAGCATCGTCTCGATCTCCTGCGGCAAATTGGCCAGCGCCGCGGCCGCCTCCGATTTTGAGTAGCATCGGCGCGTGCGGTCCCGGTACGTTTTGCGGCCGTCAGGTCCGACGACGGGAAAGCGCTTGCGCACGTCCCAGACCGTTCGCGTTTTCCCGTTCACGACAGCTTGCTTTTCAAGGATGGAGCCGCGCGGATCGCGCGTTTTCTTCGTCCGTGGCATCTATTTCGCGCCGTTGCGGGGCTTGAATTCGAAACCGCGGACCGGGATCGTCCGGCGATCGGGGAGCCCTGCCTTTTCCTCGACCGCGATAAGCCGGTCCTCGTGCCGTCTGATCCAGTTTTGCAGGATCGTCACGCGGTTCTCGAGTTCGATGATCCTCTCCGTCAGTTCTTTGGTCGTTTG
>JAKQII010000185.1 GCA_029557535.1 Acidobacteriota bacterium | reverse complement strand
CCGCTTGAACAGGCGATCCGCGATTTCGTTGAGCAAAAATACAGCCGTTTCTACTCGCGGCCGGTGGTTGAGCGATTGCTGAATGAATTCGGACTGGACGGCCTGACGGTCTCGGAGGCGGTGAATTGAGCGTTCTGCGTTTGCGTGAGATCTTATGACCAAATTCGAAATTTGCAAGGAATTCCGGGAAGGCGCGGCTGCTCAGATCGGCGGACAGGCGTTCGACACCGGCCGCTCGATCCACTGGCGGGCCGGATGGAACGCCGGATATGCGCTTCAGAACCAATTGTCGGACGCGCTGAACAAGCATCTGCGGCTGCAAGGACTTGAGGCCGTCGGCATCGTCGGTTTGGCGAAGAAATGACTGAACGGGAAAAGACGTAGTTTCGGTTTGAGATCGAGGAACGGGCCGCGATCATCGAGTTCGACGGCGGCCTGACGCGCAAGGACGCCGAACATCTGGCCCGGCTCGAAGTAACCGGGCAATGGCAGGCCCGGACCAAGGATGACCAATCTCATCACGCCGACGCACGACTTCAATAAGCCGATCCGGTTTTCGCGGGACGGCTTCAAGGAATTTATCGAACACCTGTCGTTCCTCGATGAACCGGCGCCGTCGCATATCTGGAAGCTGCGCGACGCGCGCGGCAACCGTTTCACCTTCAGAGTACTGCCGATCGAGCAGGGCGCGCTGTACGCGATCCTGCAACCCGAGGAGTCGCATATCGTCTCGCTATGACGAATTCCCGCGAACGATATTATGAGCAGGCGGCCCGCCACAGCGGGCTGCTGGCTCCGTCGCTCCGGGAGGTCGATTACATCGACACCGAGCCCCGCGATATCGTCGTCCAGATCGAACTGATCGAGTATTTCGAGCGCGTCAAGCGGCTCAAGGCGGACCGTTTTCAGCGTGATCTCGCCCGGCGCCTGCAGGATGCGGTGGTCAATCGCAAAACGAAACGCACGCTGGCCGCGATCCATGCCGAGGCGCAGCTGGGAAAGACCACACTGATCTCGCAGACCTTTCCGGCGTGGATCATGGGCCATGACCCGCTGTTCAGGTTTGCACTGGCAATGTACAACGTCACGCAGAGCCAAAAGCATGGCGTTGTCGTCATGTTGCTTATGAATTCCCAGATTCACAAAGACATCTTTCCGAATCGTGACGGATGGATTCACAGCGAGAACAAGGAAGGCTGGATGACGAATGCCCGCCGGGAATTCGGAGACGGCCAGTTTTCATTCAACCCCGTCGGACTGCAATCAGGACTCACCGGCTCGGGCTTCGACCATCTCGGAATTGATGATCCCTACAAGGAGGCGAAGGAGGCGTTTTCGCCGGTTATCAACGAATCGCTCCGCAATTTTTTCGACTACACGGTTCAATCCCGTTTGGGAATGTATTCGAACATCACCGGCATGTTTCACCGCTACGCCTACGAGGATCTCGCCGGGTACCTGCTGGACACCGGCGATTTCGAGTATTGGCGCTACGCAAGCGTCTGCGACGGCGATTATATCCACGATAAAACTGGACGCCGGTTCGTGGATCCGCTTGGCCGTACGGAGGGCGAACTTGTCTCGCCTGAGCGCCGACCATGGAAATACTATGAAAAGAAGCAGCGCAACAAGCGCGTCTGGAATTCCATGTTTCAGGGCCGCCCGAGCTCCGAGGAAGGGGATTTTTTCAACGTCGGCAAGATTCGCGTGATCGATCGGGAAACGGCGGAGCGGCGGCGGCAGGAGTGCGTCGCGCTCGTGCGGTCGTGGGACCAGGCGGCGACCGCAGGCGGCGGCGATTTCACAGTCGGCGCCCTGCTCGGCATTCGGCCGGACGGCGGCGTTACGGTGTTTCATGTCTGGCGCGATCAGGTCGATTCGGCGGCCAAACTGAACAAGCAGGTAAAGCTCGCGGCGTCCGACGGCCCCGAAGTCGCGATCACGGTCCCTGATGATCCGGGCGCGGCCGGAACGCATGTCGTCTGGCATACGCAGCAGGAGTTGGCCGGCTTCACCGTTGTCGGCATGCCGACGACCGGCTCGAAGGAGCTTCGCGCGACAAACCTTTCGGTGGCGGTCAACGACGGTCTCGTGGAATTCGCTGACGATGCCGAACTTCACGAGGACGAGCAATGGAATGACGTTGTAAAGACCGAACTCCGAAATTTCCCGCTGTCGGAATTCAAGGATGTGGTGGACGCGATGAGCGACGGATA
>JAKQII010000124.1 GCA_029557535.1 Acidobacteriota bacterium | reverse complement strand
GGCCGATCTTCTCGAACGCAAATTGGCGCTTTCGCTGGGCGCGAGCGGTGCCGGATTCATCCAATGGATCTGGAACATCAATCCGTTCATGGACAACGAGAACGAGGCTGCGATCGGGTTCTGCCGCGTCGACGGATCGTTCAAGGAAGAGTTCGAGCGTTTCCGCGCGTTCGCGAAGTTCGCGAACCAGAACCGACGGCTATTCAAAGGCAAGATCGACGAGGACATCGTTCTCGTGATTCCGCATTCGCAGATTTTTTCGGCGCGCAATCTCGTTACCGAGGCGACGAAACGCGCCGTCCGTGCGCTGCATTACGATCTCAAGCACGCGTGCCGCGCCGTTAGCGAATATCGGCTCGAAGCGCTGCTCGCGGAAGAACGCGCGCCGCTTTTCCTGATCATGCCGGCGCCGCGTTCCATTTCCGACGCAGGCTGGGCGAATCTGCTGAAACTCGTCGAAAAGGGTTCGACTCTGATCATTACGGGTTACTTCGAGGCAGACGAGCATTTCCGACCTGCCGAACGGGTCGGCAAGATGTTCGGATTTTCAGGTTCGCGACCGGTGAACCGACGTGAGTCCGGCGCCGTGTTCAGCGGCGAGAAACTTCAGAGGATCGAACGCGCGGACGCCGATGACGAAGTTCGCGAATACATTCACGGGAAGGGCAAGATCGTATGGCATCCGGTCCCGCTTGAGAACGGCGACTCGACTGAGCCGATCGCGGAGTTCTACAAGTCCATCCTGCCGGAGTTGCTGAATGAGTATCTACCGACCGGCGATGTGCTCGACGATATTCTGATCCGCGTCACGAGATTTGAAACGGTGTTACTTTTCACGATCATCAATGAATCGGGGACCGATCGGGAAGTCATGGTTCGCGGCAGTTCCCACATTTCAGTCGTCGTTAGCGCCGGCCGGGCAAATCTTGTCTTCGTCGACAAGCGTACGGGCAACGTACTGTCGCGAGTCTATTGAGAGTTTCGACCGCGGTTGCGGCTTGCCGCCCGGATGTGCGGAAAAGCTCAGCTTTTCCGGTGGCGTCTCAATTCAAGCGCAGGCGGCTCTGCCGCCGGATAATTTGAAAACGCGGCGCAGCCGCAAGCGATCTCAGCAAAGCGTCGCGGAAAAGCAAGCTTTTCCGCACATCCGGGCGGCAAGCCGCATTAATTGCGAAATCGTTGAATTACATATGATCAAATTCGCAAACGCATTAATCGTTCTTTTTATCTCGATCTTCGTTGTTTCCGCGCAGCCGGCGGACCTGGCACGTTGGGTCAATCCTTTCATCGGAACGGGCGGGCACGGACATACGTTTCCCGGTGCGACAGTCCCGTTCGGGCTCGTCCAGCTTTCGCCCGACACCCGCGAAGCCAACTGGGACGGATCGTCCGGTTACCACTATTCCGACAATACGATCTGGGGATTTTCGCACACGCACCTGAGCGGAACCGGAATTCCGGATTATTGCGACATCCTTTTCGCGCCGACCGTCGGTGAGCCCGAATTCTTCGCGAAATCGGGCGATCTGTCTGAGAACGGCTACGCCTCGACGTTCAGCCACAAGAACGAAAAGGCCGAGCCGGGATACTACGCGGTGCGGCTCGACGAAGGGAACATCCTCGCCGAAATGACGGCGACGACGCGCGTCGGATTTCACCGCTATACTTTTCCCGCGACGAGCGAGGCGAATCTGATCGTCGATCTCAAGCACCGCGACACGGTTTTGGGATTCGAACTCAAGCTCGTCGGCAATAATCGGATCGAGGGCTTTCGAAGATCAAGCTCGTGGGCCAAAGATCAGCTGATCTACTTCGTCGCCGAATTCTCGCAGCCGTTCGAGGCGACCCGGAACAAAGACGACGAGAAGCAGGTCGCGCTGCGTTTTGACACGTCCGACGGTAAGCCGGTGATGGTCAAGGTCGCGCTGTCGCCGACCGGTATCTCGGGTGCGCGACGGAATTTGCAGGCGGAAGTTCCGCACTGGAATTTCGAAAAGGTCCGCGCCGACGCCCGCGCGGCTTGGAACAAGGAACTTTCGAAGATCGAGGTCACCGGCGGTACCGACGCGCAAATGACGAATTTCTACACCGCGCTTTACCATGCCGCGATTCAGCCGAACGCGTTCGACGACTTTGACCGCGGCTACATGGGACTTGACCGAAAGGTGCACAGCCGTGACAAGAATTCCGGAAACTACACGATCTTCTCGATCTGGGACACGTTTCGCGCCGCGCATCCGCTCTACACGATCATCGATCAAAAGCGCACGGCCGAGTTCGCCAACACCTTCATCCGGATGTACGAACAGGGCGGACGCCTTCCGGTTTGGGAACTCGCCGCGAACGAGACCGACACGATGATCGGTTACCACGGCGTCTCGGTTCTCGCCGACGCGATGGCGAAGGGCATCAAGGGATTCGATTACGAAAAGGCGTTCGAGGCGGCGAAACACAGCGCGATGCTCGATCATTTCGGGCTCGAAGCGTACAAGCGCCGCGGCTACATCTCGATGGAGGACGAGCTGGAGTCGGTATCGAAAACGCTCGAATACGCCTATGACGACTACTGCATCGCGGTCATGGCGCGCATCCTGAACAAAAAGGACGACGAGGCAAACTTCCTTCGACGCGCCCAGTTTTACAAGAACCTGTTCGACTCGAAAACCCGGTTCATGCGCCCGAAACGGAACGGCGGATGGCTCGAACCGTTCGCGCCCGCCGAGGTCACCTTTAATTTCACCGAAGGCAATTCGTGGGTCTATTCGTTCTTCGTCCCGCAGGACGTCAGCGGATTGATGAAGCTCAACGGTGGCCCGGTCCCGTTTGCGGAACGGCTGGAGCAGCTTTTCACGACGAAGGAAGAGCTCTCGGGACGCGTCCAGCCCGACATTACCGGACTGATCGGCCAATACGCGCACGGCAACGAACCGTCGCATCACATCGCGTACCTTTTCGATTACGCAGGACGTCCGTGGCGGACGCAGTTTTATGCCCGCAAGATCCTCGACGAATTTTACAAACCCGAGCCCGACGGGCTGATCGGCAACGAGGACTGCGGACAGATGTCCGCGTGGTACATCGTGAGCGCGCTCGGATTCTATCAGGTCAATCCTTCCGATCCCGTTTATGCATTCGGCTCGCCGATTTTCCCGGCGGCGACCGTCCGGCTCGAGAGCGGCAAGACGTTCTCGGTCAAAGCCAACGGCGTTTCGGCAAAGAACTTCTATATCCAGTCGGCGAAACTCAACGGCAAGCCGCTGCGGCGATCGTTCATCACGCACGCGGAGATCGAAAACGGCGGGACGCTCGAATTTACGATGGGGCCGAATCCGAGTTTGAAGTGGTTCACAGCCGCGCCGGTTTCGAAGATCGACCGCGAGTCGCCGGCGGTCCCGACGATCGACGCGCCGCGAAGTTTCGAAGGCGAGGCGATGGTGACGATCTCGGGTCCGGACGCCGGTGCGAAGATCTTTTACACGACGAACGGTTCAGATCCGGACGGCGCTGAAGGTGTCGTTTACGAAAAGCCGTTCAAGCTCGATCGATCTGCGACCGTCCGAGCCGTCGCGATCAACCCGCGCGGCGAGCGCAGCATCCCGGTCGAATCCGTTCTGACAAAAATGCCGCATGACTGGGACGTCCGGTTGACGTCCAAATACAGCACACAATATACCGGCGGTGGACCGCAGGGGCTGATCGACGGCATCCGCGGAACGGTCAACTTCGCGTCCGGCGAGTGGCAGGGCTATCAGGGACAGGACTTCGTCGCGGTCATCGACATGAGACGCCCGACCGAAATCCGCGAGCTCGGAGGCGGATTCCTGCAGGTCGCGCGTTCGTGGATCTGGATGCCGGTGAAGATCGGGTTCGAGATCTCGAATGATGGTGTCAATTTCAAGCCAGTGGCTGAGATCACCACCGACGTTGACCCGCAGAACATGGATAGCATCGTACGCGAGTTAAAGACATTGATCACGCCCGTCACGACGCGCTACGTTCGTGTCAACGCGACGAACCTCGGCAAGATCCCGGCGTGGCATCCCGGCGCGGGAGGCGACGCTTATATTTTTGTGGATGAGGTGATCATTCGCTAAGTTCGGAGTTCCGCGTTACGCGGCTGTATTCAGAGTTCCGGCCCGACGATCGAAATGTTCAGGGCGGGACTCCAGCCCCGCCCTGAACTCGGCCGCCTGAGGGCGGAACTCCAAACAATTTCTGCTAAAATTCCAACATTATGAAAAAGCTCGCATTCTTCGTCTTCGTACTTCTTCTCCCGACGTTCGTTTTTGCACAGGATTACTCGGCGAAGCTTGCCGAGATCGACGCCTACGCCGAAAAGACACGCGCGGAATGGAACGTGCCGGGGCTCGCCGTCGCGATCGTCAAGAACGACAAGGTGATCTTCGCCAAAGGCTACGGCGTCCGTGACATCAACAAACCCGACAAGGTCGATGCCGACACGCTGTTCGCGATCGCCTCGAATTCGAAGGCCTTCACCGCCGCGAGCATCGCGATGCTCATCGCCGACAAGAAGATCGGAGGCTGGGACGACAAGGTCTCGAGATATCTTCCGGAATTCCAGATGTATGATCCGTGGGTGACGCACGAACTAACGATCCGCGATCTGCTGTCGCACCGTAGCGGGCTCGACACCTTTTCCGGCGACCTGCTTTGGTACGACACGACCTATTCGACCGACGAGATCCTGCGCCGCGTGCGCTATCTCAAGCCGACCTCGAGTTTCCGCTCCCAATACGGCTACCAGAACCTAATGTTCCTCGCCGCCGGACGCGTCGTCGAAAAAGCGTCGGGAATGCCGTGGGCGAAGTTTGTCGAGGAGCGCATTTTGAAACCGCTCGGGATGAATCGGACGCGGATGTCGGTCGGTCAACTCAAGGACAATTACGCGTCGCCGCATAACGAATCGACCGGCAGATTGCGGGCTTTGCCGCTCGGAAAACTCGACGACGCCATCGGACTTGTCGGACTCAACTCCTCGGTCAACGATCTCGCGAAGTGGTTTCGACTGCAGCTTGGCAAGGGAACGTTCGAAGGCAAAGAACTGATCCCGGCAAGACTTGTCGGCGACATGCAGACCCAGAACATGTTTATCCCGGTCAATCCTTTTCCGGCGAAGGACGCACCCGGACAGATCACGAACGGTTACGGGCTGGGCTTCTTCATCGCGGACTACCGCGGGCGCAAAATGCTCAATCATTCCGGCGGACTCGACGGTATGATCTCGCACACCTGCTTCCTGCCGCAGGAACAGCTCGCCGTGATCGTCCTGACGAACTTCGAATCGAGCGCGAGCGCGTTCATCCGCAACAAGGTGCTCGACGTGATGCTCGACGGGCCAAAGGTCGATTGGAGCGGTCAGGCGCTCGAGCGGTCAAAGGCGGCAAAGACGCGTGAAGCGGAAGCTGACGCGAAAAAGGATGCCTCGCGCGTGCCGGACACGAAGCCGTCGCTCGCGCTCGGCGGTTATGCCGGCACGTACACATCGCAGATGTACGGCGACGTCATCGTGACCGAGGAGAACGGCAAGCTCGTAATGCGTCTCGGGCCGGCGCCGAACTTTGTCGCCGATCTCGAACACTGGCACTTCGACACGTGGCAGATCCGTTGGCGGCCGACTGTTCATTACAACTTCCCGCGCGGCTGGGTGACCTTTACGATCGACGGAAACGGAAAGACCGATCAATTGAAGATCGATCAGCCGAACAACGATTTCTGGTTCTACGAACTCGATCTGCACAGGTCGAAATAGCGCTTTGCTTTGCCAATATCCGGCGATGCGTGTATGATTTTTACCTTCGTACAAGAGATAAAGAAACAGGAGATTTTTACTTAACGATGTCAGAGAACGCGACGGTCGCCGCCGAGGAAACAACCGCGGCAGCCGAAACCACAGAAGATCTTTCGTATCAGGCGGTAGAGAAAGACGGATCCGTGACCGCCATTTGGGAAATGCAGGGTCAGAAGCATATCCGCACGATCGACCCGCGCTCAGCCGAGGGCAAGCAGATCCTCGCCCTGTTCGAAACCGCGGCGTAAACGAACGGCTTCGGTGAAATTAGCGTTTGAAGCAGTCGACGGCATCATGCTGTCGGCTGCTTCCGTTTGTTTTTGCCAACACTCAAATTGGTCGTTGATCAAGCGCCCGAATTTGCCTTCAATATGGAAGAGGAGGATGAATTCTACCAACGATTGAAGCAAGTGCCACTGCCGCAACTGATCAAGTGGTGGACCGGTGAGGAAGTGCCGGAATGGGGCGGTACGATCGTTCGCGTGCGTATCGCCGGCGCGTTGCGGAGCACTCCGGAAGGCATCGCTTTTCTCAAATCCCGCACGGAATCGGAAGATCAGATTGAGAGGTCGCACGCTTTCACGTCCGCAACCGGACGGGAGACCTGCGACGAAGAATGGATGAACAAACTTGTAGCTTATTATCACGAAGCCGATAGTTTTGACGCGAAGTTGGCTGAAGGTGTTCGTCAAACAGCGCTGCGATGTTTCGTTCAGGCGAAGCGGTTCCCGATTCCGCGCAATGAAGTTGAATCGATCATGAACTCCGCGACTGCTTCAGGGGAATCCCGCCGCGCGGCGTTTTTATATCTTACTAGCTCGTTCCCGGACGAGGCGCCGTTTCTTCTACGCGCCGGACTTGCAAGTGAATCACGTGAGATCCAGGCAACGGCGATCACGGAGGCCGGGTTTTTGGGATTCGTCGAGCTCGAGGATGAGATCAGAGGAATGCCGGACGGGGACGATTGGTTTATCGCCAACTCCATTCAAATCGCTTGCGAGATGTTCGACTATCACAAGCTCATTAGGGAACAAGAGAACATATGTACGGAATCATCGGAAAAATGATCGCGACGCCGGGAAGCCGCGCGAAACTCATCGACATTCTCATGCTCGGAACGCGCGATATGCCGGGCTGCAAGCTTTATGCGATCGCCGCGGACAGCGCTGACGAAGACGGAATCTGGATCACCGAATTTTGGGATTCTGAAGAATCGCACAAGGCGTCGCTCGAGCTTCCGGCGGTGCAGAAAGCGATCGCCGTCGGCAAGCCTTTCATCGCCGGCTTCGGCGTACGCCACATCGTCAGTCCGGTTGGCGGCATCGGGGTCGATTAGCGTCGCCCAACCCGCTAAGAAATCACCCGCTTGCACGTCGCCGAAGGCGACAAATGATAAAGCCCGGGGTGAAGCGAAGCAAACCCCGGGTCCACGTTAAAGAAACTCCAGGGTCGCTGAAGGCGACCCGTTTTTTCATCCCGAGCAATGAAAGAGACCGTTCGCCCGTCAGTTTTTTTGCCGCGGTTGATGCGGCAAGAAGCAGAAGAATTCGACCTGATTGAATCATGACACCTATCGCACCCAGAATCTGTTGCTAAGGCATCATCCGCGCAATCCGCGTCATCCGCGGCTAATTGCTCCATCGCGAGAATTCGCGGACACAATCAAACTTCTTCCCGCCTTGTTCCCTCGATCTCGAGGATCAAATCCGCTCCGTAGCATTTCGCCGGCGTTTGGTATCCGGCGCAAAATTCCCCGCTCATGATCTTTTCGGAGATCAGGAGCGCCGTCAGCGCCGTCGTTTGATAGCCTTCGGGACCAAACTGGCGCGCCTCGACCGCGTTTCCTTCGGCGTCCGCCGCGCGGCCCCAGAGAAACGTCCGGCCTTTCGCGCGTTCCTTGTCGCTCGGCCCGCCCGGCGGGATTCTTGCCTGCAGGTATCGCTGGACGGGTCCGGTCGCGAGCAGCCAGCCGATGTAGCGGCTCAGTTTGAGCATCCGGAGATTCTCGTCGGGCATGACGGAATAGACCTCGATGTTCGGAATTCCGGTCGAGTAATACGCGGTCGAGACGTCGCCCCAAGGGATCGTTACGCCCGTCTTCTGCACCTCGCCGAAATCGATCTCGCGCGTCTTATAGGCGGCCGGAACCGGCGTGATAACCCCGTCCCGACGCACCGCGCCGCCGCGTCCGACGTTCATCGTCATTGTCGCCATCGTTCCGTGCGAGATGCGTCCGAGGCCGTACCACGCGAGCGTCAGTTCGGTCGCTGACGGGAGACGGTCGCTCAGGTGTTTCGCGAGGCAGTCTGACGGAACGACGTCAAATCCGACGCCCGGCATGACCATGATCCCGGCGTCTTTTGCCTTCTCGTCCATCGCCGCGCACGCTTCGAAGACGGCAATCTCGCCGGTGATGTCGAGATAGTGCCGCTTTGTCCGAAGGCACGCCTTGACCATCGGCCGCGACGTTATCGAGAACGGCCCGGCGCAATGAAGCACGAAGTCGACCTCGTTCAAGGCGGCGTCGAGCTTCTCTGTCTCGTCGAGAGAAAACGCACGCCATTCGAATCCGTGCCGATTCGCGATCTCCTCGACCTTGGCCGCGTTGCGCCCCGCGACGATCGGTTTCAATCCGCGCTCGGCCGCAAACCGCGCGATCAGTTCGCCGGTATACCCGTAAACTCCGTAGATAAGAAAATTGCTCATGGTTTTTCTTGATGTCGCCACTAGTTTCAAGCAGTGGACTCGATGCTCTCCAAATTCCGTCAGCCCAAGATCATTCGGCTGACACCGCCATGCGCCGCGAAAACACGCGTCTCAGAGTCGCGTGTTTCACACGCTCCTCCGGCGTGGCTGTCGTCCCACCCCAGGTTCGGCTTCGCCTTCACCCGGTGCTATCGCCAATACAAGTGCTTCGCACGCTTTGTCTTCGGCAGCGTCATTCCCAACTAGTCAAACAACTTCAATCCCGATCTCTGCGCCGCCTCGAGTCGGTCGAGAAAAACATTGCGCGGAATCTCGGTCGCGCCAAGCGCGTTGAAATGAGGAGTCATGACCTGAATGTCGATCCAGGTCGCGCCGCGCGACCTCAGATGTTCGATCAAATGAAGCAACGCGAACTTCGACGCGTTCGAGCGTTTGTAGAACATGCTCTCGCCGCAAAAGACGCCGCCGGCATCGACCCCGTAAAGTCCGCCCACGAGTTCGGCGCCGTCCCAAACTTCGACGCTGTGCGCGCGGCCCGCACGATGAAATTCGGAGTACGCTTGCTTGAAATCGTCGGTGATCCACGTCCCGCCGCCGTCGCCGCGGGGCGCGCTCGAGCATTCTCCGACGACCGCGTCGAACGCCCGATCGATCGTGTATTCGAACGTCGTCTTTTTGTATTCGCGACGCAGACTGCGCGGCACCCGCAAGTCTTCAAACTCGAGGATCGCGCGTTTTTCAGGACAAAACCACGGCAACGGCAGCCCTTCGATGTGCCAGGGAAAGATCCCGCGGCTGTATGCGGCCCGAAGATTCTCGACAGTCATCTCGCCGCCGAAGCCGACGATGTCCCGTGCGTTGTAATAATAATCGCCGAACAGGACCCATTCGCTGAAGTGGTGGTCTCGTGGATTCGGAAAGGCGATCTCTGACATTTTCGGAACAATTCTGCCTGTGATTTGTGAAACGACCATATCAAATCGCGGAGGCAAAATAAATGCAGAAAGCGCTCAAGACACTCTTAACGAACCCGGTCGGAAAAGCCCTCGTAATCGCGAACCTGATCGCCATAATTTATTCCGGTTCGCACTCCCATTGGATCAATCCAATCGCAGATCTCATCTTCGTGATCAACCTCCCGGCCCGCATCTTTTTGTTGATTTTTGCTCCGGATTTTGCTCGTTCCGGCTATTCGCTGCCATTGTTGCTGGTGATCGTCCTGCAGTGGCTGGTCATCGGTACTCTCGCCACGATGATCGCCGATCGGATTCGCCGGCGATCAAAGTCGCTTGTAGATCTCGAGGAATTCGAGGGCGATCTCGACTGGCAACAGCGACTTCCCGACGCGGACGTTCGCGGCGCTCATCTCCGCGCGGAGTTTCCTGTCTTCGATCAGCGCGATGATCCTGGCCGCGACGTCTTCGGGCTCCCGGGAAGAGAAAAGACAATTGACGCCGTCGTCGAGGTAATGCCCCGCGGCGCGGACCGGCGTCGTGACGATCGGCAGACCAACGGCGACCGCTTTGAAAAGGACGTTCGGGAAACCCTCCGGATGACGCGTCGGGAATACGAAGAGATCGGCGTCGAAGAAATGTTTCGTTACGTCTGATTCCGGAATGTAGCCCGTAAAATTCACCGCCCCGGATAGTCCAAGTTCGATCGCCAGTTTCTCGGCTTCGGTACGGGTCTGGCCGTCTCCGACCGCGAAAAGTTCGACGTCGAACCCGCGTTCGCGGACGATCGCGCAGGCGCGGATCGTTTCGAGCA
>JAKQII010000100.1 GCA_029557535.1 Acidobacteriota bacterium | reverse complement strand
TACGAGGCGCTCGGAAAGGAACGCTCCGTCCTCGCGTTCGCACCCGGCGACGGGACGCACCACAACAACTACGGAGCTTATGAATTGGCAAGGATGATTGCGTCCGACATCAAGAGGCAGAAACTGCCGATCGCAAAGTTCATCGGGAAGGATCTAAAATCGTTCGATCCGAAAAAGCCCGATTCGCCCGAATCGTTCAAACTCCCGCCGAGCCCGGTCGCTCAGAGCGTCAAGCCGCTCGGCAACTGACCGTCCCGAAGGCTTTGCCCGCTAAACACGCGAAATACGCGAAATTTACCGTCCGAAAGGATCTCGTTTCGATGTCTGGGATTTGATCAGCCGACAGTAAGCCGCGTCTTTGCAACACCTTGGAGCCAAACGGGCAACCGAGTCAGTTTCGCGATTCTCGAGTATTTCGCGGGCAAAATTCTCTTGCGTTCATTGCTTTTTGCGGACCTCGACGAGAAACGCGAGATTTCCCTGGGCTTCGAAGACGACCGGTTCGCCGAGTTCATAACCCTTGTTGATCAGATTCCTCAGCGGCGGGTGCTTTTCGTTCCATTCCAGAGACCGGTACGCGATGTAGAACCGCCCGACAGTTATCGCCTTCTCGTCGATGGTCTCGATCGCCGAAAATCCGCGCGGGATGAAGAACGCGCGATCCTCATCGAGCCCCTCGATCCCGTTCACCTTCTTGACCGATATGTTCGGACGTTCGCGAACAGCGAACCAGGTGTCATACGCAACGAGATCTTCAAATGTGTAGATCGTCACCGGGCCGGAATCGGGCACCTTCGCCGCGAACTCTTCCCATGCGCACCAAATGAATGTCTTCGGCGGTGTCGTCGCGCGGGCGACGAACGCGAACACGATCGCCGCCGAGATCAGCGCGACAGCGCTGACGCGGACGACCTTCGCCGAAATCCCGTTGATCGCGATCGAGGCGACGATCGCCAGCGGCGCCAGAACAAAGATCAGATGGCGCGTTCCCCAGATCGAATACGGCAAGATCCAGCTAGCGACGTACGCGACGGCGACCGGCGCACCGGCGAGGACCGCCAACAGTCTGAAATTTGATCGCTCGCGCTCGTCGACGGTCGCAAAATCGGCCAAATAGATGATCAGCGAAGCAAAGAGGATCAGCGCGATCGGAACCGTAAAAACGAACATCGACGGGGCATCTTTGTTGTTCTGGTCGAAATAAAAAGGCTCGATGAGATCAAAGCCGAAACTGACGGTATCTTTGATCCCCGGCGTTCCGATCCAGCCGATGTTCTGAGCAAGGCCCGTCGTCGCGACGGAAGTCTCATAGACATAAACGATCCACGGCGCGAAAACGACGATCAGGATCCCCAGCATGATCAGCATCTGCCTGATCTTGATCCTCTGAAATGCGACTATCGCGACCATCTGCGCCACCACTAGCAGCCAGCCGAAATAGTGCGTGCAGATCAGCACGGCGTTCACCGCGGTCAGGATCCAAATGTTCTTGCCAAGATAGAAGAACCTGACGAACAGCCAGATTGAGAACAGCGAGACACAGAACACGACGCTGTACATCCTGACTTCCTGCGCGTACTTGATGAGCGTCCCGCTCGATGCGATAAACGCAATTGCTAGTACGGCTTGCGGCGTTCGCAATCGAAGATCGCGAGCCAGGAAATACAGCGGGATCAGCGCCGCCGCCGCGAATGCGAACGGAAACATCCGCACCCAAAACAGTCCTTCGCCGCCGACCGTCGTCCAGAGTTTCAGCAACAAATAAAAGAGCGGCGGATGAATCAGATCCTGGGCGACGAACCCAAGGATCGACGACCACGGCCGGCTCGCGGCGTGGACGCTGAAGATCTCGTCGAACCAGAGGCACGCCGCCGTCAGTCGCCAAAACCGAAACGCGACGTAGGCCGCAAATAGCGCAACGATCGCCGCCGTTCCGAGGTGCTCGCGTTTTATCATCTAGAGATTGATTCCGGGAATTAGCCTGCCGTCGATGCTCGTGTAGCAGAGTTTGACTTCCTTGAAGGTGTCGGTGTCGCGGCAATAGGAAAGACAACTGTCAAACGGTTTCGAATAAACGTGGATGCTGACGGCACGTTCGTCAAATTCGGCAAGATTGAGGATCTGATGGATAGGTTCCTCCAGTTCCACCTTGGCGGCGAGGCAATCCGAAAGATCGAACCTATCGGTCTCACGGAGCCTGCAGTAGCCGCGCGATTCATCGATCGCGTCAACGGCAAAGTTCTGCCCGCGCAGTTTCCCGCTGACGACCGACATCCAGCACTTCTGATCGGCATGATTGTGAACGCGTGAAGCCTGCCCTTTTTCCCAGCACAGCGCCATCAATTCGAACCGCTCGTCCTTGTAGATCAGGTTCCGCGTGTAAAACTTCCCGCTCCAGAAAAAGAACGGCGCGACCGTATCGATGTCGACGGGATTGGCGCCGAGGAACTCGTAAATGTTGTCGCAGGTGAACTCGTCATCGGGGACTTCACGAAGCCCTTCGACCAGATTTCCGATCGTGATCATCAGTAGATCCCCCTGTAATAGACTCGTTTGCGTTCGGTCCGCAGGCATTTCGCGTCGGTCAACGGATCGCCGGTCTCGCGGCAGCACGGCGCGGTCTTGCTGCAGCTGATGCCTTCCTTGGCAAAACGTCCGAGCCGGTCCTGTCCGAGCGCCGACGGATGAAAGCAATCGCAGCAGGAGATCTCGTCTGCATTGAACTTGTAATTCCAGGCCGCGTCGGAATAAACAAGATCGGTCCCGGCGGCCTTTGTCGCGCCTCCGACCATTTCACCGGCGATCATCACGACGGGTGACGTGCCGCCCACGGGAACCGCATCATACTCCGCCGTGACCCTCTTGATGACGTCGCGATAGGCCTTCATCGTCGTGTACGCGTCGACGATCCGCGTCTCCGAACAATCGTTAGTCAGCGAGCCGCAGATGTTCGCCGAACCCCAAAGAAACGTACAGTTGCCGAAGAGCTGGCAATTGGCCTTGCTGCCAAAATTGCAGAGTTGCGAAACGCGGACCGGCGCCATCACGCCGACGCGCGTGTTCGCGACCGTGATCAAAACGTCGAGCCCCTTACGGAATTCGCGTTCGAACGAATCGTTCCGGGTCCGGCAATAGTTGTTCGGATCCTGATCGGCAAGCGAGCAGCTCGCATTCATCTTCGTCAGCGTCGAACTGCACCCGTCGTTGTGTCCGAGAAAAACGGCGGCCAGCCGCTGTCCGGTCTGGGCATTGAGATACGTTTTGATGTTGTTTGATTGCGAGACGAAGTCCGAGAGCATTTTCGCTCCCGACGCCGCATGATTGGGGTTCGCCGCGAGGATGTTCGTCCCGAAATCGCATTCGAGGCGCTCGACGAAGCTGAAGACGTTCTCGGTTCCGCGTCCGCACAGCGAAGTTCCGTGCGTATCGCTCGTGAGCCAGTTGTATTGCTCTTCGTCGCCGTTCGAGCACGGAAACTGACTCCGGGCGTTGAACCCTTTCGAAATGCTGTCGCCGGCGACATCGACCGCTTGGACGCTTAGTTGGGCGTTGGCCGCGGCGGACAAGATCAGCATCGACAAAAGCGTAGAAAAAAATCGGTAACGAGAAATGACCATACTCTGCCGAAGGTCGGGATCGTGGAACGTTGTTACGGTTCCATGCCCACTTTGAATACTGCCGGTTTGCGCGTGCTACGAATTCCGAGAAGACACAACTTTTATAATCGCGTTTCGACGGTCGGTCAAGGTCGTAAAATCCTTCAAACCGTCCGTCGAGACAAGCGATTGCATTGATTTTGCACAATCCGCCGAAGGTCGCTTATAATTCTCGTTTGTCGAAATTTGAAAGCAGCTTTCAAGAATTTCGTTCAGGAATCGGAGGGTAAAGTCTTGCCAAAAACAGCAACACGCGCCAAGGCCGACGCAAAAGGCCAGGGGCGATCAGGATCGGAAGCATCGAACGGAACCGCCGAGAACGGTATCGCCGGGGCGATTGATGTCAAGATCGCGCACGAGGAATATCTCAAGCGGAAAAGATCCCAACTTGCGGCGATCAAGGACATGGACCGCGATTTGCTCCGCGAAATGCTTTATCAAATGGTACTTGGCCGTGTTTTCGAACAGAAGTGCGCCGAGGTTTACCGCTTGGGCAAGATCGGCGGCTTCTGCCATCTCTATATCGGCCAGGAAGCGATCGCCGTCGGTTCGATGATGGCGCTCAAAGAAGGCGATTACGCGATCACCTCATACCGTGACCACGTTCAGGCGATGATCGCGGGGATCGAGCCCGGAGCGGTGATGGCCGAACTCTACGGACGCGCGACCGGCAATGTCGGCGGCAAGGGCGGCTCGATGCACATGTTTTCGAAGGAAAAGGGATTCTTCGGCGGACACGGCATCGTCGGCGGTCAGATCGGCGTCGCGACGGGCATGGCATATGCCCAAAAATACAAGGGCACCGACAACGCGACTCTTTGCTTTTTCGGTGAAGCGGCCGTCAATCAGGGCATCTTTCACGAGTCGCTTAATATGGCCCAGCTCTGGAAGATCCCTTGCATTTACATTTGCGAGAACAACAAATACGGGATGGGAACCTCGCAGGCCCGTGCGATGAGCATCGCGAACATCGCCAAGAAAGCCGAGGGCTACGGAATGGCCGGCGAATTCGTCGACGGCATGGACGTCATGGCCGTCCGCGCGGCGACGCTCCGGGCGCTTGAGCGCGCACGCAGGGACGGCTCACCGACGCTGCTCGAGATCCGCGCCTATCGATACATGGGCCATTCGATGTCCGATCCGGGCAAATACCGGACGACGGAAGAGATCAAGCGCTATCAGGAGCGCGATCCGATCCTCCTGTTCAAGGATTCGCTTGAAGAAGCGAAAGTGTTCAGCGACAAGGACTTTGCCGAGATCGACGAGCAGGTCCGCGCCACCGTCGACGCCGCCGTCAAGTTCGCCGACGAAAGCCCGTTCCCGGATGAGAGCGCGCTGATGACGGATGTGTTTGCGTGAGCAGTGGTCAGTGGTCCGTGGTCAGTGGTCGGTGGCCGGTGGCCGGTGGTCGGGGGTCAGTGGTCAGTGGTCGGTGGTCAGTGGTCAGTGGTCGGTGGCCGGTGGTCGGGGGTCAGTGGTCAGTGGTCGGTGGT
>JAKQII010000068.1 GCA_029557535.1 Acidobacteriota bacterium | reverse complement strand
TCATCAAGGGCTGGGACGAAGGACTTCAATTGCTTCGGGTCGGCGATCACGCGACGCTGATCATTCCGCCTGAAATAGGTTACGGATCGGCGGGCGCCGGCGGCGTCATCCCGCCCGACGCGACGCTGATATTCATCATCGAGGTGCTCGGCGTCAACTGATGCCGATCAGAAAAAGGGGAAAAGTGAAAAAGGGGAAAAGGGGGAAAAGGGAAAAGGGAAAAGGGAAAAAGGGGAAAAGTGAAAAAGGGGCAGTGGACAACGGACAGCTGAGAATTGACAGTGGACAGATGACAACGGACAGTTGTCCCCGGCCGCCTTGTCCGTTGTCCACTGCCCTATTTCCCCCTTTTCACTTTTCCACTTTTCCCCTTTTCCCCTTTTCCCCTTTTTCACTTTTTCACGTATTTCCCGAACCACGCGAGGAACCGCTCGTAGCGGTCCTTGATGAATCCGGGCCGTTTGAGCCCGTGCGACTCGCCGGGATAGACGACGAGTTCGGTGTCGCGTCCCAAACGTTTCATCGCCTGGTACATCTGCTCGGAATTGAGGATCGGAACATTCCAGTCGGCGCCGCCGCCGATCCAGAGCGTCGGGGTCGTGATCTTTTCGACCTTGTTGAACGGCGAAATCTTCTCCCACAGCGCCGCGTTCTGCCACGGCAAACCGAGTTCGGTTTCCCATTCGCGCTGGTAATGATCGTGGCCGTAGTTTGCGCGGTAAAGCGCCTCGCTCGCGCCCGAAACAGCGGCCTTGAAACGCGTCGATTGCGTGATCACATAGTTCGTCAGGATACCGCCGTACGACCAACCACAGACGGCCAGCCGTTCGGGATCGGAATAGCCTTTCTGGATAGAATAATCGACGGCCGCCAAAACGTCCTGAACATCGAGATTTCCCCAATCGGCGAACAGCGCGTACGAAAACGCCTGGCCGTAGCCCGACGATCCGCGCGGATTCACCTCGATGACAACGTATCCGTTTGCCGCCCAGAGCTGCGCCTGATCCTCGAAACTGTAATCGTACTGCGCGACCGGACCGCCGTGATTGTGCAGGATCGTCGGATACTTCATCGACGGATTGAAACCGACCGGCTTGTGAACGAACGCCTCGACGTCCGTTCCGTCCTTGCTCTTGAACCGGATCTTCTCTTTCGTCACGAGGTTCAGTTCATCAAGCAACTTCTTGTTCGTAAACGAAAGCTGCTTCGGCTGCCCGCCCGAGAGAGCAAACACCTCACCCGGCAGCGTCGGTTTCGAGACCAGCATTGCAACCGTGCCTCCGGCCGCATCATGATCGAAAACAGTCGATTCGCCGGTGATCATGCGGGTGATCGCCTTCGACGACAGATCGAGCGAAGCGAGGTTCTGCTCACCGCCGTCCTCGACGATGAACCGGACCGACTTTCCGTCCGCGGCGAATGTCGGTTTGATCACGTTGCGGTCGAGCGCCGTCGTCCAAACGGTCGGCGCGCCGCCTTTGGCTGAAACGGTCGCGAGATGGTTCGTCGCGTACCACATGACGTTCAGCGGCGCGGTGACGGTGACGTAGGCGATTGTTTGGCCGTCCGGGCTCCACGACGGCGCCGAATCCTCGCGCGGATTGGTGGTCACCTGCAAGAGCGTTTTGCCTTTGTCGCTGTTGTCCGCGGAGACGATCCAAATATCCGTGTTCGGATTGCCGTCGGGGTTGTCGGTGCGGTTGCTGACGAAGGCAACCGACTTTCCATCAGGGCTCCACGCCGGTTGATCGTCGTCGAAATCGCCCGACGTGATCTGGATCGGTTCGGCCTTTTCGTCGCCCAATCTAAGTACGTAAAGATGCGTCCGGAATCGGTCGAGGTAGCCGATCGTATCCCGCTTGAACTGGAGCCGATCAATGACGACCGGCTTCGCTTTCTTATCGTCTTCCTTATCCTCCGTGAGTTCTTCCGGTTTTGGATCGCGGATCGAGAGCAGCAGACACGACGAATCGGGCGACCATTCGAATCCTCCGACGCCCTGTTTGACGTTCGTAACTTGCTGCGCCTCGCCGCCGAGGCGGTTGAGCGTGAATACCTGCGGCTTTTCTTCGTCGCCGTCCTTGTCCTTCCCGCGTGAGGCGATGAACGCAAGATATTTTCCATCGGGACTCCAGCGCGGCGATTCGGCCGAATAACCTTTCGACGTCATCGGGATCGCGTCGCCGCCGGTCGCCGGAACCATCCAGATCCGCGTCTCCGACTTGTCTTCTTTGAGATCCATTTCGGTCACGGTGAACGCGATCCATTTGCCGTCGGGACTGACGCGCGGACTCTCGACCGCTTTCAACTTCATCAGGTCGTCGATCGTGATCGGGCGCTTGGACTGCGCGGACGAAGCGACAGCGGCGACAAGTGACAGAACGAGGGCCAAGATGCCAATTATTCGAATTTTCATAAAGTTACGGTCGGAG
>JAKQII010000041.1 GCA_029557535.1 Acidobacteriota bacterium | reverse complement strand
GGCTACATCGTGCCATCCGACGCTCCGTTGCCGAACGAGAACGATCTTCTGTTCCGCCAGACCGCGCTCAACATGAACGAGATCGAAAACTACGCGAAGCGGATCGAGGCCAAACACGCGCTGTTCGTATTCGACAGTTGTTTTTCGGGAACTCTGCTGACGCGGCGCCGGAGCAGCGTTCCGCCGATCATCACGCAAAAGACGACGCAGGCCGTCCGCCAGTTCATTACCGCCGGCGCGGACGATCAGGAGGTACCGGACGTTTCGGTCTTCAGGCAGCAGTTCGTCGAGGGCCTCAACGGCGAGGCCGATTCAAACAAGGACGGCTATGTCACCGGGAGCGAGTTCGCGGATTTCCTGCAGACAAAGGTGACGAACTATACGCGCGGCTCGCAGACCCCGCAGTACGGAAAGATCTTCGACCCGCTGCTCGACAAGGGAGACTTCGTTTTCGTCGTCGGGAAGGCGGCGCCGGTCACTCCCGTCGCGGACAAAGGCCCCGTCGAACAGGAATTCTGGAACACGATCAAGGAGAGCCGGAAGGCGAGCGACTTCGAACTCTACCTGAAGGAATATCCGCAGGGGAAATTCGCCGCCCTCGCACGGTTGAAGATCTCGCAACTGGGCGGATCGACCGAGGCCGTGATCGAGCCTGGTACTGTCCGCAAGAATTCGCTCGGGGTTGAATTCGCTTACGTTCCTCCGGGATCCTTCCGGATGGGCCTGGATGACGGTTATAAGTGGGAGAAACCGGTTCATCTTGTGACCATTAAGAGCGGTTTTTGGATGGGCCGAACCGAGGTCACGCAGGGACAGTGGAGACAGGTAATGGGAACCACACCCAAACAACAGCGGGATCTGGACTATCCAAGCGACCGGCCGGTCGAGAACGGACTCGGAGACAACTACCCGATGTTCTATGTCAGTTGGGATGACGCCCAGGCATTCATCCGCAAACTGAACGAGAAGAACGACGGATTCGATTACAGTCTGCCGACCGAGGCTGAGTGGGAGTACGCATGCCGGGCGGGAACAACCGGAGATTTCTCCGGTACCGGAATTGCGGATGAAATGGGTTGGAGCAATGAAAATTCGGAAGAGAAGTTGCATCCGGTTGCGCAAAAGCGGCCTAACGCGTACGGACTTTTCGACATGCACGGAAACGTCTTCGAGTGGTGTCTGGATCTGTTCAATGATGAAGGATACGATGGGGTCCCGTCGGACGGATCGGCAAACATGACGATCGGAGACAAACGGTTGCGCGCCTTGCGCGGAGGATCAGTTATGCTGAGCGCGAAGGAAATAAGATCGGGTTCGCGTAGCGGCAACCTGAAAGAACAGCGTTCAGCCAATGAGGGACATTTCGGATTTCGGATCCTTGCGCGTTTGAAATAGCCGTGTCTTCGAATTCAGTTTCAACGCTTTCTTTGATCAATCATTTTCCGATGCAGAACGTCGAAAATATCCGCGTCAGCATATCCTCGGTCGTCGTCTCGCCCGTGATCTCGCCAAGAAAGCGGATCGCGTTGTGAAGCCCGACAAGAACAATCTCCTCGCTCATCTTTTGATCGAGCAGAATAATGGAACTCTCGATCTCGTCTGCCGTCCGTTCGAGCAGATCGAAGTGTCGGGCGTCCGAGATCAAAAAAGAACCAGGTTCAACATCATCTGCATGAAACGGATCGACGATCGCGTGCTCAAGGCCGTCAAGGTTTTCGCCTGTCTTCGCTGAAACCATAACAACGTCCGACTTGTGGACCGCGATCTTCGTTTCGACTTCGTTTGATATACCGAGGTCGATCTTGTTGACGACGATCAGGTGATTCAAAGGCTCGATCGATTTCCAGATCTCCTCGTCTTCGGCGGTGAATCCGACCGTTGCGTCGAGGAGCAAGATTACCAGGTCGGCATCGGCCATCGTCAACCGCGAACGTTCGACGCCGATGCTCTCGACCGTGTCATCCGTCTCACGTAGCCCCGCGGTATCGATCAGCGATATCGGGATGTTCCCGATTACGAGTTTTTCGTGGAGCTGGTCACGAGTCGTTCCCGGAATCTCGGTCACGATTGCCCGTTCGTGTCCGAGCAATGCGTTGAAAAGGCTCGATTTTCCGACGTTCGGACGCCCGACGAGAGCGACTTTAAGACCTTCGCGCAACAACCGGCCGGCGCGGAACGTTGCGGCAAATTCACGGGCTCGGCGCGCGATCCCGGCAAGCCGGGTTCGGATCTGTTCAGTTTGCTTCTCCGGAAGATCGTCCTCGACAAATTCAAGCGATGATTCGAGAACGACGATCACGTCGAGCAGATCGTCTTTCAACGGTTGCAGACTGTTCGACAATTCTCCTTCGAGCTGACGAACGGACTGGCGCGCCGCCGCGACCGTCTGCGAATCGATCAGATCGCGGATCGCCTCGGCCTGCGAGAGATTCATTCGTCCGTTCGCGAGTGCTCGCAGCGAGAACTCGCCCGGATCCGCCATCCGCGCGCCGGACTTGAGGCAAAGGTCGATGACTTGCCGCAAAATCACCGGCGAACCGTGGCACGCCAACTCAATGACATCTTCACCAGTAAACGATCTAGGGGATTTGAAATAGGTGATAACGGCCTCGTCGAGTGTCTCGCCGGAAACCGGATCGATCACCTTCGCAAGGACCGATCTGCGCGGGTTGAACACCGATTCGTTCCGGTCGGTCAGAACTCCGGCAATCGCGAGCGAACCCGGGCCGCTCAATCTGACCACCCCGATCCCGCTTCGTCCGACGGGCGTTGCCAATGCGACGATCGTATCCATGTGTTCTGCCAAACAAATCGACCACGAAGGAACACGAATCAACACGAAATCCGTTCGTGTATTCGCGTGTTTCGTGGTCGGCGTGAAACGAAAGTATTTCCGAAACCTACTTACTTGAGACGAACCTGGAGCCGGCGGTCACGGCCATCGCCGACGGATTCCGTGGCGAGGTCTTCTTCTTCCTGAAGCGTCAGATGAATCACACGGCGTTCGGTTGAATTCAGTTTTCCGAACGTAAACGGGCGTCCGGTCTTGCGGACGTTCTGCGCCGCAAACCGCGCCATTGCCTGGAGCTCGGCCTTCCGGGTACGCCGAAAACCGTCGGCGTCACAGACAAAGCGTTGACTTCGGTCGAGTTCTCTTCCGAAGATCTGAAACAGGATGGTCTCGAAGGCGTCGAGCATTTCGCCGTTCTCGCCGAGAAGAAACGGAACGTCGTTGCCATTCAGATTGAGCATGCAGCCATCGTCGGTCCATTCGGACGTGACGGAAAGATCGAATCCGAGATCGGTGACCAATTCCGATAGGAACGTCTCAGCCTGTTGACACTTTTCGTTCATACTTCCTCCAAACCTGCGCGAATCTACTGCGCACGCATTGACGTCTTAACCTTTTTCGCGTTTTTCGGCACATCGTCCACAACTTCTTCCTTCGGCGGTTCGTGCGTCTTGTTCCATCGGTTGATTATCATCTGCTGACCGAAACTGACGATGTTGCCGAAAAACCAGTAAACGAGCAATCCGGCCGGCGCACCCCACATCACATAAAGCATCATCACCGGCATCAGATAGGTCATCATCTTTTGCTGCATTTGCTGTTCGGGCGTAACCGCCGGCGACGTCGGAGTGAACTTCATCGAAAGTATCATCGAGATCGCAAACGCAAACTCAAGGACGTGATAAGGATCGCCGGCAGAAAGATCAGGCAGCCAAAGGAAGCTCGCCTGACGCAGCGCCAACGTGACCGTCACCGCGGTGTAGAAGGCGATCAGCAACGGAAACTGCAGCAACATCGGAAGACAGCCGCCGATCGGCAGCGCGTCCTTCGTCATCTTCAGCTGTTCCATCTGGAGCTGACGCATGCGCGGATCGTCCATCGGAACGCCCTTCGCCGTCATCTCCTTGATCCTGTCCTGAAGTTCCTTCATTTTCGGCGCGTTGCCCGAAGCCTTCTTGAATGACTTCGACTGCGACAAACGAAGCGGAAACAGCAGCGAGTAAAAAAGGAATGTGAAAACGATGATCGCGATGCCGTAGTTGTGGGTGAAATCGTTCAGGAACCGAAGACTGTAAATGATCGGGATCGACAGGAACTTCGTGATCGGCCGCAGGAACGAGTAGTTGCTGAAGTTAATCGTGTCCTCGATGTCGATCGGACGTCCGACCAGCGTCGTCAGTTTCTCGTTGTACTGGTTGAGCGTAAAGTAATCCTTCGTTCCGGTGTAGATCCTCGTCACGCTGCCGTCGGCCTTGATCGGCATCAGCGTCGAGACGAGATGCCGCGTTTCGCTCGTCTTCTCGCGACGGATCACCCAGCTGAAGATACCGTCGTAAACGGGCTTGATATCAACGTCGTACTTCGTCGACCGATACTCGAGTCCCGAACCGGGTTCGGCCGGTACCGCGATCATCGCAAAATAAGCGTCCGCCAGTCCGGCCCAGTCAAATGTCCCGGTGTCCGCGAGTTTGCTGTCGCTCGCATCCTTCTCGTATGTGAACGAGTAATAACCCTGGTGCCTATTGATGTTGCCTTCTATCGAAGCGACAGTTTCCGATTCAATGTGATAGAAGTTGTGGTGATTGATCGCGTGATCGCCTATGCTCGCACCGATCACGAGTTTCGTTCCCGTCACCGGCTGACCGTCGCGGGACATCTTTACCGCAAGGTCTGAAACATAACTGTCACCGCGAAAAACGAAGGTCTTCGTGACCTCGACGCCGTTGTCGTTCAGCGAGAACGTCAGGGACTTCTCCTCTCCATCGTTGACGTTGATCGAGTCGCCGTCTGCATTGACCTGATAATTCCGGCCGTTTACGACAGAGTTGAGCGTCTCGTCCTCGGTCGAAATCCGGAATGGCAAAACGCCGCGTTTCCGGGCCTCGTCCGAAATAAGCTGCAACGGTTTTTTATCGCCGTCGTTCGACCCGTCGGCCCATATGTCTTTGACGTGATTCGGCGAAGCGTCCTTGATGAGGATCCAGCTTGATGCAACGGCTCCTTTAGAGTCGATCTTCACCTCGTACAGCGAAGATTTGACCGTGATGACGCGGTTCGGGACACTGTCCGCGGTAACCGGCGCGACCGTCGGTGCGGGCGTAGCCTGCGGTGTTGACGACGCCGGCGTTTGTTCGGTCGGTTGTGTGTTCGTCGCCGCGACATTGGCGTTCGCGTCGGGCGGCGGCGGTTTCGGCGCAAAAAAATAGCTCCACGCAAAAAGAACTGCGAACGAAAGCACGACCGCAGTCAAAAACCTGGATTGGTTGGGTTTAGAATTCTCCATCAATAATATCGATCACTTGACCGGATCGTAGCCGCCCTCACAGAACGGATGGCAGCGAGAAAGCCTTTTGACTCCCATCCATGTTCCGCTGATCGCTCCGTATTTCTCAACAGCATCCTTCATGTAAGTTGAACATGACGGCTCAAAACGGCAAGCAGGCGGCAAAAAAGGCGAAACCAATGTTTTGTAAAGCCGCAGAAAACTCAGAACCAGAAACTTCATCGTACTTTACTAAAACGTTATTTCGCCTTTTTGCGATTCAAGATTCTTTACTTTGGCAATAATTTCCCGCAATTCAGCGAGGGGCTTCTCGAGCTTTACCTTCAACAGGCTGCGGCGCGCGTTCAATACCCAGTCAAATTTCGTCCCGATCCCCGAAAGCTCGTCAATGCTGAGCCGGAAAGACTCTCGAAGCAAGCGTTTGGCGCGATTCCGGTCGTGAGCTTTGTTGCTCATCTTCTTCGACGCGGTGACACCGAGCCGCTGGACCGTCTTTTCGCCAGGTAAGACAAAGACCGTCATGAACCGGCCTTCAAATCGCCGGCCGGAAGCGTAAACACGCTTGAATTCGGCCGGCTTGAGAAGCCGAGATCCTTTCGGAAGGCCAAAGTTTAATAATGCTGAACCGTCAATCTCTTGCGTCCCTTCGCACGACGGCGCTTGAGAACGGCGCGGCCGTTCTTCGTCGCCATGCGCGCGCGAAAGCCGTGTTTCTTCGCGCGGCGACGGTTGTTCGGTTGAAAAGTTCTTTTCGGCATAGCTATTGTTCATCCTCCACTCGAAAGTGAAAACTTTGATTTTACGGGGAATGCACCGGTCTGTCAAAACGAATTCACCGACTGCTTCCTCAGAGCAATTGATCATCGGCCGGAACGATTTTCAGGAAAGGTCCGAGTTACGAACAGAGGCGGCGGGTTCTTCGTCAACTTTCGAAGCGATCGGGTCTATGAACCGAATTCGATACGCCGCCCTTCGATACGATAATTCCCGCCGCAGATCAGACGCAATGCCTCGATGTACGACGCGTGTTCCTGTTCGAGGATCCGCGCGGAAAGCGTCTCGGCAGTGTCGTCGTCAGCGACGGCGACGGCTTTCTGAAGGATGATGGCGCCGTGGTCGAGTTCTTCGTCAACGAAATGAACGGTGCAGCCCGTGATCCTCACCCCATACTCGAACGCCTGACGCTGGGCATCGAGGCCCTTGAACGAAGGAAGCAGGCTCGGATGAATGTTGACAATTCGGTTGGGAAAAGAACGAATGAAAAAAGGCGAAAGAAGCCGCATGTAACCGGCGAGGCAGACCAGCTCGATGCCGCGCTCCGTGAGCGCCGCGACGAGCTCGCGGTCATGATCCTCGCGTATGCGGCCCGAACGCGGGATCGCGATCGCCTCGATTCCGCGTTCGGCCGCTTTGACGAGACCGGCCGCACCCGGCTTATCGCTGACGACCACCGCGATCTCCGCGCCCGGGATATCGCCCCGCGCAACCGCGTCGGCAATCGCCGCCATATTCGAGCCGCGGCCCGAGATCAGGATTCCGATCTTCATCAATAGAACTTCAGCACAGCGTAGGAGCTCGCGTCAAAAATGATGTCGGATTGTTTGGGATTCTGAACGTATTCGACGCGCGTTAGCCGGGCGTAGTCGTTCACGTTGGTGATGCCGATCTGAAAACCGGGAAGCGTCGTCTCGGCAATCAGCCAGTTCTTCCCGTTCCATTCAAAATCGATCTTATTGTCGTTCGGAAAGTCTCCCTGCGGAACTGCGACCGTAATGTGCTTTGGGCAGTAGAGAAGAACGTACTCTTCGCCGATCTGTTCGAGCAGCGACGCGAGAAGGATCGTTTTGTTGCTGCAATCACCGCTGCGCGTCATCAATGTTTCCGGAGCGCGTTTGAGTGTTTCGCGCCTTCCGACGGCTTCGGTGTAGCTGTACTCGATCTCATGCGAAACAAAGTCTGTCAGGCGCTGGATCTTCTGCTCGCGGTCGGTCGCGTCGCCGATGATCGCGTTTGCAAGCCGCAAAAGCGACGGCTCTTGGGGACGCGCGACCATGATCGCGTGATTCGCAAAAACGATCGTGGGATGATCCTCGCGCCGTTCGGTTCCGGCGATCAACTTGCCGCCGTATACCGCGGAATTATCGGTAAAGTTGCTCATCTCCTCGAGCGACAGCCGGTAATCAACGTTCGAGAATCTGAAATCAAGCTCGCGCGCCGGGTCGACCTTGAAGTTCGTCATCGGGGTCTTGAAGAAGAACGGCGCATCAGGTCCAGATGGCAGTTGGAGCTTGCCGAGAACGAACTTGCCGTTTTCTTCCTTCGCGAATTCGAGCTTCTTCGGATCGGCGAAGTTTCCGGCAACGAATTCGTCGAATTCGTTTGTCGGCGCCTTCGGGTACGTGAAATATGCTTCTTTCGTTTTCCAGTCGAAGCGCTCGAAGCGCGCCCTTCCGAGGATCTGATTCTCGAATTCCGCGCCCGAGAATGTCGGTTGGGCGAGCATCAGGATGGTCGAATCGCGCACCTCTTCGGCGAGTTTTTCGGCCGCCGATTTCGGAGTCGGTTTCCCCACATAGTAAAGACCGGCTGCAACGCCGAACACGGCGACGAAGACCACGAATCCGATGAGATAGACACTTGAGCCGCGGGAACCTTTCGGCTCCTCGTCAAACAGACTTGGTGAAGACATGCTAACCACCTCCGCTTATGAGAACGATGCTATCTTCGGCAATTGCGTTGGCGAAATCAAGAAATTTTTTCAGCTGATCTTGACGGATTTCGCGCCCGCAACGATGCGACCGATCTCGCGGCATTCACCGATTGAGGAGATGAGAGAGTCCTTGTCTTCATTCGAGCAGACGACGACCATTCCGATTCCCATGTTGAAGGTGCGGAACATCTCTGAGTCGGCCACGTTCCCGATCTTCTGCATCAACCCGAAAACTGCCGGCTCCGTCCACGAGCCGCGATCGATCTCAACCCCAACGCCGTCCGGCAATATGCGCGGGATATTCTCGAGGAATCCGCCGCCGGTGATGTGCGCGAGCCCCTTGATCCTTCCCGAGTTGAGCAACCCGTCTAGCGGTTTGAGGAAGCTCGAATGCTTCTCGAGCAACGAGTCACCGACGGTCGTGCCGAGTTCGTCGAGGAATGTCCCGGTTTCATAACCCGCGACCTCGAAAAAGAGCTTTCTCGCGAGTGAGTAACCGTTCGTTTGCAGGCCTTTGGCAGGCAAGCCGAGAACGATGTCACCGGGTACGATCGATTTGCCGTCGATGACTTTCGGGCGGTCGACGACGCCGACGATGAAACCGGCCAGATCGTATTCTCCGTCCGCGTAGAAGCCCGGCATTTCGGCAGTTTCGCCGCCGAGCAGAACACAGCCGTTCTCACGGCAGGCGATGGAGATACCTTCAACAACGGAAGCCGTCACTTCCGGCGACAGACGACCGGTCGCGAAATAGTCGAGGAAGAATAGCGGCCGCGCCCCTTGGACAAGGATGTCGTTGACGCAGTGATTCACTAGATCCTGGCCGATGGTGTTGTGGATCCCCGTGTCGAACGCGATCTTGAGTTTTGTCCCGACCCCGTCCGCCGAGGCAACGAGGATCGGTTCCGCCATCGTCGGAAACGCGCCGGCGAACATGCCGCCAAAACTGCCGATCTCAGTCAGCGTCCTTTCGTTGAACGTCGACCGTGCGAACTGCCTGATCTTTTCGACGGCAATGTTGGCGTTGTCGATCGAAACGCCGGCATCGGAGTAGGAAATTGATTTATCCATGATCTTATCGTTCAGTTTGTCAGGAATCACGCGCAATCTGAAACTCGCGGAAGAGAATTTCATCGAATTGCTCGGGAGAATCGATTTCCGACTCGATCCGGCTTTCACCTCGCGACACGATGAATTTGTTTTCGGTCAGTGTCTTTCGTCCGTCGCCGGTCATGATCGAGCAGAGTTTGCCGCGGGTGAAGTGGGATTCGGGTGACGTTTGATGGAACTCGCACATACCTGCAAATTCGCTGAGATCCCGACCGTTGAGACCGAAAGCGTATTCGATGGCAGATCCTTCGCCGGTCTTCTTCAACACCTCCAGAGTTCCGTATTCGGCCCTTCGAAGCAAGAATACGCCGTTCACATCCTCCTGTTCGATATCGGGAACAAGCGCCAGCGGTTCGGCCGCGAAGTCCCCGAAACCGACGTCGGTTAGAAACTCCCGCTCGCCGATCGTGACGATGATCGCGAGGTGGTCAAACTCGGGACCGAACCCACCGCGACCATCGCTCACGCGCGCCGAAACCAAACGGGTTCGAAAACCGGTCGCGCGGAGCAGTTCGTTGAACAATCCGTTCAGTTCGTAGCAGAAACCGCCGCGTCGGTCGCCGACGATCTTCGCGAAGAATTTCTCAGCCTCGAGAACGATCGGCCGGCTCCAGTGAATGTCGAGGTTTTCGAACGGGACTGAAAGCAAATGTCTGCGCTGAAGCAGTCGCAATCCTTCTAAATCCGGTTGCGCTTCGGCGGCTGCGACTCCGATCCTTTCCAAGTACTTTCCGGTCTCCACGCCACGATTATCGGAGATTGCCGGCGCATGACAAAACGCGGATGCGCGCTTGACGAACCATAGGCCAGAAACTACCTTAAAATGTTTTGCCGTGTTTAATCAGGACTTCCTATGAAACTTCGAATTCTCTATCACGGAAATTGCTTTGACGGCGTGTCGTCGGCTGCATTTTTTTCAAAATTCTACCGCTCGACATACAACGCTGACACCGACATCGCATACACGCCGACGATGCACCGGGCCGGAAACGCATTCGACGCCGATCAGTTTGACGGCGACGAGAACGCGATCGTCGATTTCAAATACTCGCCCGATCCGCGCCTTACCTGGTGGTTCGACCATCATCAGTCGGCATTTCTGACAAAAGAAGACGAGGAACATTTCAACGCCGACACCTCCGGAAAGAAATTTCTCGACACGACGAGCAAATCCTGCTGCGAGTTCATTGCCCGGATCGCGAAAGACAAGTTCGGATTCGAAGACGAATCGATGGCTGAACTGATTCATTGGGCGCACATAATCGACGGAGCGCTTTACGAATCGCCGGCACAATGTGTCGAACTCCGTTCGTCCGCGCTGAAATTGATGCAGGTTATCGAGGGCGAAAAGGACCCGAAGTTCGTCGAGCGGATCATCCGGTCGCTGACCGAAAAGTCGCTCGACGAGATCCTCGAAAGCACCGAGATCCAGGAACGGCTCGAACCGATCCTCAAACGTCATTGGGAAACCGTTGAACTCATCAAACAGCGCGCGGTCTATGCGAAAGGCGTCGTCGTTTTCGATCTTACCGACACGGACATCGACGGTTACAACAAGTTCATTCCTTACTATTTCTACCCGCAAACGACCTACAACGTCTCGGTCACGAGAAGTCATTTCAGAACGAAGATTTCCGTTGGTTCCAATCCATGGTCGCCGCGTCCGCGCCTGCACAACATCGCCGAAATATGTGAAAAGTACGGCGGCGGCGGTCACGCGGTCGTCGGCGCCGTTTCGCTCCGACCCGAAGACGTCGAGGCGGGAAAGCGATTCGCGGCCGAGATAGTCGAAACGCTCAGTTTCGAGACCGACTAGTTTCGTTGACTTCAACTTGTACCGCGTTTAGCATTTCAAAGTAGTTTTCAAAAACAATTCGGGAGTGCGCAAATGAGTTTTACCCTGATGGATCTGAGTTCTGAAAACTTTGAGTTTCAGGCGAACGTATGGCAATGGAAGACGGCCCTCGAGATCATCAAAAGCTTTGATTTGATCAGCGACGGCAAGATCAGACAGATGTCGTACAACGCCACGGGATTCAAGATCGATCGCGACGAGGCGCAGACGATCGGCGAGAAGATTCGAGACGAGATCCTGCCCAGGCTTTCGCCGAACAAACGGATCTTTGCCGATCTGACGATCACCGATCAGCCCGATGACGGAACGCTTTACCGGGACACGGACGAGCAGTGGAAGAACTATTCGGCGAGTTTTGACTGGCTCAAGGAATTTTCGGATTTCTGTATGCGTTCCAAGGGTTTTCAGATATTTTGATGGACTACCTGCAGCAAAATTGGATTCAGGTACTCTTGCTCATTACATTCGCGACCGTTCATGGATATTTCGGCGCCTGGCTTGCGGTCAGGATGCTCTTCAGGCCGCGCCATCCCGTAAAGTTGCTCGGATTGACGATCTTCCCGCAGGGAATGGTTCCGCGGCACCGCGAGCGCCTCGCGAACGCGATCGGGAAAGCCGTCGGCGAAGAACTCGTTTCGCAGGAAACGATCGTCGAGGAACTTTTTGGAAAGGAATTCCTCAGAAAAAAGATCCAGGGAATGGTCGATTCATACACTGAAGACATCATTTCCCAGAACTATCCTTCATTGATCGAGGCGCTGCCGGCAAACGTCCGCGAACCCGTCCTCGACGCTATCTCGACACTTCAACTGCGAATCGCCGAACACATCGAAGAAGTGCTCGCGAGCGAAGAGACGATCGATTCGATCCGGACGTTCGTCGACCGGCGAGTCGACGAAGTAATGTCGCAGCGAATGAACGACGTCATCGACCACGAGAACTTCGACAAGGTCTTCGAGTTCCTCTTCGAACGCATTGTCGATGCCTTGCGGTCGCCGACTTTCGAGATAAAGATCCGCGAGTTTCTCGATCGGCGCATCGACGACCTGACGACGCTCGAGACGCCGCTCCGCAGTCTGTTCACGGACGAATCGATCCTGCTGCTCAAGGAAAAGGCGGGCGAACAGATCCAGCCGATTGTGCACGAACTAACGGAACTTGCGACCGCGGAACGCACCCGGACTCAGATCAGCGCGCTGATCAAAAAAGAAGTGCACGAGTATTACGAGAATCTTCCTTTCTTCAAGAAGATCTTCGTATCGCGCGACAATCTGCTCCGCGACGTTGACGATTTGGTCAACGAAAGTCTGCCACGAAGGATTGAGGAAACACTCCGCGGAGACTTTTTCGCAATTGAAGCCAAGGCATTTCTCGACTCGACACTCGACAATGCGCTGTCCAAACCATTGCCCGCGCTGATCGGCCGGATCGCGCCGGATCAGTTGGACCGTCTGAAGGCGCAGGTTTTTAAGAGCGTGATCGCGATCCTCCAAGGCGAGGCGATGACGAAATCGATCGCCGAATATCTTCATGAGACGCTTGAGAGGATTCGTCCTCACAGCATCGGCGCGATCCTCAACACGGTTCACCCCGAAGCCGAGTTCAAGTTGAAAAGAATGCTCTCGAAGGGACTGTTGGGGATTATCTCGAAGGATGAGACTACGAACATCATCAATTCCGTCCTCTCGAATCAGATCGAAGGATTTCTGTCGCGGCCGATCGGACGTCTTTCGAATCATATCTCTGAAGATCAGGTCAGGCGCACGGGAAAGTCTCTGACGGAGACGATCATATCGGCGGCCAAGGAGAAGTTGCCGGAGGCGATCAGCGAGTTCGACGTCGGCGGCGTGGTCCGCGAGAAGATCAATCGCTACCCGGTCGAGAAACTCGAATCCCTGATCCTCTCGGTCGCCAAGGAACATTTGCGCACTATCGAGCTGTTCGGCGCGTTCTTTGGGTTGATCATCGGGGTTGTTCAATCCTTTCTCGATTATCTGAAATTCGCAGGATATTTCTCCTGAACCGCAAGGTCATGAAAAGATACTGCCTGATCCTCGTTTTCGTCTTGTTGTTCGCGGCTTGTCAAAAACCGGAGATCGCATCGGTTTCGAAATTCAGTTCCGAATCAAGGCCGCAGTTCGGATTCCGCTGGATCGATGCCGGCGGAACAATGGAACTAGTGGTCACGATCGGCGGCGAATACTCGGTCACCGTCGAGGGCGAATCGGCAATTCTCAAAGAACTCACTACTAAGTCCGACGGTGAAACGCTGACGATCAGAACCTCGAACAAGATCGACGGATCCAACCGACCGCGGGTGAAGATCACAACGCCGGAACTGAGCGCACTCGTCATTTCAGGAGCCACAACGGCGAGTGTTTCCGGAATTACCGCCAACCTGATGAAGCTGCAGGCCGCCGGATCGTCTCGACTTGTCGCAAGCGGACGGACCTCGGAACTCAAGGCATCGGCAATTGGTTCCAGCACGATCGATGCCGAAAAACTCAAGTCAGAAAACGCTGTCGTCAAATGCACCGGCGCGAGCAATGTGACGCTTGACGTGAGCGGCAAACTCGAGGCGGAATCACTCGGCGCGAGCACTATCTATTTCATTGAAAAGCCGAGGGAAGTAGTGCAAAGCATCACCGGCGCCGGCGAAATCAGACAAAAATAATACCGTTCAAAATTCCGCCGAACTTTTCGGATACGGAAACCGTTTGGTCTATTGGCTAATTTTTCCATCCCGGAGGTACTAATGAAGAAGTTCGGCATTCTAATTTTTATTGTGGCGTTGGTCGTCGGCATTGCGCTCGCCAACGTCTTTTCATTCGGCAAGCTTTCACCGCTGGTCAAGTTCTCGTTCGATTTCGGTCGCGTCAGGGGTTCGGGAAACATTGTGACCCAGAAGCGCGACCTCAGTGGCTTTTCGAAGATCGACGCCGGCGGAGCATACGAGATCGAGATCGTTGCGCAAAAGGACTTTTCCGTTGAAGTTCAGGGCGACGACAATCTTATTGAATTCGTCAAGACGGAAGTTCACGGCGACACGCTGGAGATCAGCAATTCGAAGAAATTCTCGAACGGCGGTCGGATCGTGATCCGGGTTGCCGCTCCGGACATCGAGGGCATTGACGTATCGGGCGCTTCGAATGCGAAACTGACGAACGTCAAGAACGAATCGTTGAGAATCGAATCAAAGGGTGCTTCGAAGGTCGTTGTGAGCGGCGAAACGAAGGATCTATTCGTCGATCTTGCGGGTGCGTCAAGACTTGACGCGTCGGAACTGAGTTCGGTCAACGCCGAAGTCGAGGCCCGCGGCGCCTGCCATGCCAGCGTTTCGGTGTCGGGCGACCTGAAGGCCGACGCATCGGGTGCCAGCCGTGTCAACTACAGCGGCAATCCGCAGAACGTCGAACGCAAGGTCTCGGGCGCGAGTTCGGTTTCCGGAAGCTGATTGATCGAGAATCGGTCTGTGTGCGGTCCGCGGCAGCGACTTGCTCCGCGGATCTCTTTACGTTTCGACGGCAAATGTCTTGACTCCGGTGAAGTTCCCCTCAACGTCGATACCGCCGATTATCAGCGTGACCCGGATCGAACCGATAGCCAGTACACGGATTCCTTTCAAGTTTCGTTCAATTAGTTCAATCAGGTTCCGAAAGCGCTCGGCCGATTGTTTGGCGCGCTCGTTGGCCCCTTCGTGGACGCGCGTCAACCGTCCGAAAACCAGATCGAATTCGCGCTCGGCTATTAGTGACTTCGGCGGCAGTCCGAGCGATTCCAAAAGTCTCGACGTGAACTCTTTGGCGCTTCCACCCGCTATGGAAAAGGGGACAATTTCGGAGTCGGTTTCGCTAATGTAGAACAAATTCTCGACCGCAGTTTCCAGTTGGTCAAGCAATATTCGGGTCGATCGGACTTGTTCTTCGGAAGATGAAAAAAAATTGTTCATTTTTTGTTGATTCTGACCTCTTTTTTGTGCTTTCCGGCTTCCGAAACGACTATCGATTTCACCCCAAATCACTGGCGAAAAAGGACGTTACAGAGACACGGAACCCTTTAAATTTTTGCTGTGGAAATCACTTGCAAACGATAGTTCTTTATGTTAGTCTGTGACCCGTTTCTGATGAACTAAATTCTTGTAAAGTGTTGCAAACATTACGCTTAAAGTTGTACTTTAACTTTTAAGCAAGTTTCCACATCTCTGTGGAAATCTCTGTGGAAAACTTTATCATGGTCGCTTCGAAATCCCGAAAAGTGCCCAAAATAGAAAGGTTTCTCGCAAGCTCATAAACTGCTTTAACAAGACTCACAACCACACGTTTTGCGAAGTTGTGCTTAAACGTCAATTTTTTTCGGAAACTGACTAAATTTTGGAGCGCATTCAATGGAATTTTCGGCAGAAAACAACAAGGTCTGGGATAGCGTTCTCAGCGTTGTTGAAAGACGCCTTAATAAACATATATTCGACTCCTGGTTTCGAAACATCCAGTTTGAAGGATGCGACGAACGCCAGCAGGTCCTCCGTCTCAGAGCGAGCTCCGTTACCGTCGATTGGGTCAGTTCGACCTACTCGGAAATGATCAAGCACACGCTCCGAGAACTCAATCTTCCGAATTACCGTCTCGAATGGCAAATCGATCCCGATGACCGTCGGAACACCGAGCATGACGACGACGAAGAGTCGTTCTCCGCCACGGCCGTTCAGATTCCGGCGGACGTTGTCCCGGGCCGCGTATCGACCAATTTCGTCGATATCGAACCGATCGAGAATTCCCTGAATCCGAAGTACACGTTCGAGAAGTTTGTGGTCGGAGCCTGCAACGAGTTCGCACACGCCGCCGCTCTCGGCGCCGCCGAGTCTCCGGGCAAAACGTACAATCCGCTGTTCATTTACGGTGGAGTCGGTCTCGGGAAAACGCATCTGATGCATGCCATAGGTCATTCGATCAAAGAGCGCAACCGTCATCTGCGGGTCGCTTATATCACGTCCGAGAAGTTCATGAACGAATTGATCAACGCGATTCGCTATGACAAGACACAGACTTTTCGTGAGAAGTACCGATCGATCGACGTCCTTCTGATGGATGATGTCCAGTTCATGGCCGGCAAGGAAAGAACGCAGGAAGAGTTCTTTCATACGTTCAACGCGCTGCATAACGAGCAAAAACAGATCGTCATCAGTTCGGATTGTCCGCCGCGCGAGATCCCGACGCTCGAAGAACGATTGCATTCCCGTTTTGAATGGGGGCTGATCGCCGACATCGAACCGCCCGATCTCGAAACCAAGGTCGCGATCCTGAAGCGCAAGGCGGACCTCGACGGTGTTCCTCTTTCGGACGACATCGCGATGTTCATCGCTGGCAAAGTGCGCTCGAATATCCGCGAGCTCGAAGGTTCATTGGTCCGTCTTGTCGCGATCTCGTCCCTGCGTGGACTCCCGATCTCGAAGATGCTCGCGCAGGACGCGCTAAGGAACATTGTCGACAATGAAAGCGAGGGCATCACGATGCCGAGGATCGCGAAAACGGTGGCGAGCCATTACAAGCTTACTGTCGATGAATTGAAATCGAAGAACAATTCGCGCCAGATCGCGGTTCCGCGCCAGGTCGCGATGTATCTTTGTAAACGACTGACGAAACACAGTTTTCCGGAGATCGGCCGCGAGTTCGGTGGAAAGCATCATACGACGGTCATGCACTCGGTTGAGAAGATCGATTCGGTCATTAAGGACGACCGGAATTTCCACAGAGTAGTGAGCGAGTTAATTGACAGCCTTTGCAGCTAGTTACCGCTGCCCGAACGAAAAACGATCCACAAGCATCGTTCTTCGTATGTTGTTTGAATTCAATGTCTTAAACAAAGTTTTCAACAGTTTCCACAGGGTCGTTGCAATGCCCCCTGTGGAAACCGTGGAAAACTTACCGCAACCGCGACCGACGATCGGTTTTTCACAAGTTTTCCAGTGACGGCTGTGGATGAAATTAACCAGTGTTTTAGCGTTCCGGAACCGGATTTCCACATTTCCACAGGGAACTACTAATACTAGGTATTTCAATTGAATTTATTTTATTAGGGTTAGTAAAAGGCGCTCGACGGCGCCCGGAGTTGAAAGATGGAATTTGTAATCAAGCAGAGCGCGTTGAAAGAGGAGTTGGGATTTGTCCAGGGAATCGTCGAAAAGAAATCGACGATCCCGGTTCTGTCGAACATTTTGATCGAGTCGGTCGGCGAAAATAACATCCGAATCGTCGGAACCGATCTCGATGTGACGATCCGCTGCGAGGTCGAGGCCGATATCAGGCAAGCAGGTTCAATCTGTGTTCAGGCCAGAAAGCTCTTCGATATCGTCCGGCTTCTCGATTCTGGCGATGTTCATTTCGTCAAAGAGGAAAATGACTGGGTCAAGCTCCGCTGCGGCAATTCGAAATTCCGTCTGGCCGGTGTTTCACGGGAGCAATTTCCCGAGGTGCCGGCATTTAAGAGCGCTCCGCTTAGACTCGCGGCCGAGATCTTGAACAGTTTCATCCAGAACACGAGTTTTGCGATCACCAACGAACAATCGCGATTCACACTTTCGGGAGCAAAGTTCATGATCGATGGCACAGTTGCGCGAATGGTCACGACCGACGGTCATCGATTGGCGTTGATCGAGAGAGACCTCGGCGAGAATCAACCGGAGGGCATGGACGCGCTGATCCCGAAAAAGGCGCTCCTCGAACTCGTGAAGATTGCCCGCGATTCGTCCGGCGATGTCAGTTTCGGCGAGGATCCGAACCATATTTATTTCGAGGTCGACGGCCGGCTCCTGATCACGAGAAAGCTCTCGGGAACTTTTCCGAACTATGAAATGGTCCTTCCGAAGGACAATGACAAACTCGCCATATTCGACGCGGAAGAGATGCGGAACGCGATCCGTCGTGTGGCACTGATGGCCGATGAACGGACGCGCTCGGTGAAACTGACCATCCGCGACGGCGAGATCGAGATCGGCGCACAGAGTTCGGAAGAAGGTGAGGCGAACGAACGGGTCGCGGCCGAGTACTCAGGCGACGAGGTTTCGATCGGATTCAATTCGCAATATCTGCAGGAGTTTCTCAGCGTTGTCACCGCGGCAGCGGCGGAGTCGACCGATACTGAGCAGGAGAATGACGGCGAGACGGTACGCGTCAAGGAATCGACCGCGAAACCGAGGATCGCTTTCGGTTTTAAGGACTCGAACGGCCAGACCGAAATGAGGGTTGCGGGCGAATCTCAATATAACGCGAAGTACATCGTGATGCCGTTGAGAATATGATTGGAAATCAAACTTGAACCAAGCATAGACGGGCGAAGGCCCGTTTTTCTTGCTCGCGATAGCCTGGCGATCGGCGTTATCGGACAACTGGCGGGAATCGCGGACGCATCTTACGGGTCGAAGTTTGCCCCAAAATCGACTATAATCGCGCTTTGCCGAGGATAAAGAATGAGAAAACGATTCAAAGTATTTACCTTGCTCTTCGTGTTCGCGGCCGTACTTATCATTGCGGTCTCAGCGTCGGCTCAGTCCACGACATTCAGCAACGAGAACGTCGATTACACATTCGAATTGCCGAATCCGACCTGGAAGATGGTCTCCGAACCATCGAAGATCAAGCCAAACGTCGAGTACGTCTTCGGAGACAGGAATTCGGGCTATCTGGAAGTCAGAAAACTGTCGGTAAAGGCCGATTCGACGATGGCGGACATCATTGGCGACGAGGAAACGAAACTTCGATTCGTTCAAGGTTACGTCGCCGGAAGGGAAGAACAGTTTGCCGGAAATTTGCGCGGCACGGTTTTCAATTACGAGTACATTCGATCCGGGAGGACGATGAGCGGACGCATGTACTTCCTGCGTGCTGATTCAGCGACGATCTACACGATCCGCTTTACCGGATACAAGGAGAAACTGCTCTCGATCCGTAATCAAACGGACTCGATCGCCCGCACCTTCCAGGTAAGAAAATAGCCAAACTGATGAATTTCGGGCTGTCAAAAAAGCGGTGATTTCACCGCTTTTTTTGTTCTTTGATCAGCAGTTTTGCCCCGGTTCGGATGATGTATCCCGGAAGATTCAGGTCAATCTCGCTCAACGATCCCAATTTGACGATTCCCATCGAAGAGAGTACCTCGGCGTCGAGCGAGGAGATCATCCGAACATCGAAACGCTCGGTCTTCTCACGCAGACTCCAGGCGGTCTGGCCATTTACTTCGTAATTTTCGCATAGCAATTCGGCGATTCCATCGGAACCAGCCGCGTCGAACCAATTCTTAAAATCCGGACGGCCCAATCCGTCCGCGCACTCCGCGAGGAATACGATCGTTCCGCCTTCCGCGCAGGCGCGTGAGCCGGCGTCAAGCGCTTTGTGTGCCTGTATCAGGTTCAGGTCGTGCGGAGTTCCGCCGCAACTCACGATCACGAGGTCACGCTTCTCACCGATAGCGACTGTGTGACTCTCGGCAAAGCGTTCGCAAGCGACCCTGTGCGACTTGATCCAGTCTCCGCAGATCACTTCAACGGGATGTCCCGATTCGTTGACGATCGTGTTTACGGCGAACGACGGCGGGCACTCTTCAACGACTTCAACGAATGCTTCGTGAACTGCATTGCCATCGAGAATGCCCGGTCCGACGCCTTCACGGCGGCGTCTTTCCTCAAAATCGAACGCAAGCCGGTGTGTCGCGGCGATAGTCCGGGCCGATGCGAGTCCCGGACAGATCAATTTCCTGCCGCCCGTGAAGCCGGCGAAATAATGGAATCCGATGCCACCGACGACGACCACGCGGTCGTATTCGGTCAGGACTCTGTTCAGTTCGATCGGCGTTCCGTTGATCTCGCCGAAGCCGGCGAAGCGTAGGGAGTCGAGACCGGCGGCGCGCATAAGATCACGCGCGTTGTGATCGAGCGTTTTTATCCTCTGTAAAATAAACGGAGTGATCAGCCGCTGCTTTTCTTCGTTCGAGACTTGTCGGTGAATTCCGGTAGCGAAAATGATCGCGATCTCGTACGGCAGGGTCCCGTTGGCGATCAGCCGGCGGACGAGAAGATTCACGATCGAGTCGCTCGCGGTTTGCCGGGTAGCGTCCGGAACGACGATCAGGACCGAGTCTCCGGGTCCGACGATCTCTTCCAGTCGATCAGATCCGACGGGGTCATCAAAGCAAGCGCCGATTTCGGCGTCGTTCAGCGCCGGCACGCCTGAGTCTGCGTCGAGGACGTCGAATCGTCGGTGAGGGAGGTCGAATTCGATCGTTTCGGTTCCGTATCGAAGATCAGTCTTCATGGCGGAGTGACAGTCCGGTCAGTCGATCGCAAGCAATCGGGAGAGATTTCCTCCGAATATCATCGAGGCGTCGGCGCTGATCACCCCGAGCCGGGCCAGCGCGTCGACCTGAATACCGAAGATCTCCGAGTTCCAGCCGCGCGGGAAAAACGAGGAATCGGTTCCGAACAGCAGCCGATGCGGACCGACAACGGCCAGCGTTCTCTCGAAGACTCTGCGGATATTCAGTTCCGCGGCTTCGTAGTTTACCCATCTGTTGCTGCTTGACGTGTCGATGAAGATGTTCTGGCAAAGTTCCGCCGCCATGAGTGTCTCGCGCCAAAAGCCCGCGCCAAAATGCGGTATGACGAAGTTCACTTTCGGGAACTCGCTCGCGAGTTTGTGCACCTCGAGCGGATTCGAGAGTCTCAGATCGAACTTGCTCGGAAGTCCAAGTTTCGCCCTAATTCCCACGCTCAGGGCTCCGCAATGGACGAAGATCGCGGTTCCCGCCCGTTCCTGCACCAATTCGGCGACCGCTTTGACGGTTTCGTTGTCACCGACCGAGAATCCGTGCATCGCCGGGAAGAGACAGATCATTCTCAGCCCGAGCGCGTCGAACGCATGCTTCGCTCGTTCAACCGCGTTCGCTTGCAGCGGGTTGAAAAAGAACCCGCCGAAGATCCTTTCCGGAAAGGCCGAAACCGCGGCCGCGATCGACTCTTCGTCGTTCGGAAGACTGGCCATCAGCAGCGCCCGAGCGACTTCGTTCCGATCGAGCTGATCAATCCATACCTTCGCAAGCTCACGCGGATCCTCAGGCGGCATCTGCAAACCGGTTATCTCGCCGATCTTCGAGACCGGATCACCGGACTCTTTCAAAGCCGGCGACTGAGCCGCCAGCATCCTGAAAAAATTATGCGAGAAAAAATGCATGTGCGAGTCGAAAACCTCGATCTCACCAAGTTCCGTGTGTCTTTTCATAGTCACTAAGAACGCGCTCCGCGGGAGAATCCCTCGGAACCGAAACAGTTGGCGCCCGAGAAGCACGGGTGCGGTTCGATCGAATCATCATCAACCGATTCCATCTGGATCGTGACATGATCGATCCCGAACGATTCATGGAGCGTCCGCCGAAGTTCAGCCAGAAGATCCTTCGCCTGTATCCCGGCGTCATGGACGACGTGAACGCTTAGTGCTTCAATTCCCGAAGTGATCGTCCAGACGTGCAGATCGTGAACGTCGACAACGTTCGGCGCTTGCCTTAGTTTCTCTTCGACGGCCTTCAAATTTATGTGCGCCGGCGTTCCTTCGAGCAAGACATTCACGGATTCCCGGATCAGTTTCCAGGCTCCGTAAATGATGATCGCGCTGATCAGGATCGAACATACCGCGTCCGCCAGATTCCAGCCCAACGTAAGGACGAGAACACCTGCAACGATCGCGGCCGCGGATCCGAGTGCATCGCCGATGACGTGCAGCCAGGCGCCGCGCAGGTTCAGGTCATGTTGATGATCCCCGTGGAGTAAGAACGCGCAAACGACGTTTACGACGAGTCCTCCGAAGGCGATCAGGGTCATTTCCCATCCCTTGATCGCAGGCGGATGGTTGATCCTGTCGAGGGCTTCGTAAATTACGTAAACCGAGATCGAAGCTAAGGCTATTCCGTTAATGAATGCCGATAGTATCTCAAGCCGATAGTAACCGAAGGTCTTCCGGGGAGTCGCGGGGCGCGAAGCGAACCAGATCGCCGCCAGCGTCAGGCTCATTGCCGCGACATCGGTAAACATATGCCCGGCATCGGCAAGAAGCGCGAGGGAATTCGCCAGCCAACCGCCGATCGCTTCGGCGAACATATACACGAGCGTCAGCACGAGAGCGACCTTTAGTTTGGTGATGCTCTTCGCGTCCCTTCTTTCTTTCGAATGCCGATGAACGTGACTGATCGCTGTAACTCCCGAAAAAGAAAAAGCCGGGAAGGGGATTTCCGCTCCCGGTCCCAACTTTAATTATTTATGTTCGCACAACTATTGCAAATCGCGGCGGCGAACCAGAAGCTCGCGCGTGTTCTTCGGCACGTTCGAGAAGAACCGGTAACCGGTCAGCGCCTCGACGGCCTTTACGGTCGTTCGGTATGTGCGCCACGGGGCGCTCTGGCTGACGGGCGGCTGATTCGGAATGATCAACCCGATCGTCCGCATGCCTTTGTTGACACGTTGGAGATCGTCGGTGCCGTTCGGCATGACGATCACGACCTTCCAAGTCGTCGCGGGAACGACGATCTGTCCGTTGGCGATCGTTCCGGCGTTGCCGGTTCCGCCCGAATAGATATAGATCTCGTTCCCCTGACCGGCAAGCGTCCGGCAGTAGTTTTCGAAATCCGCCCACGGACCCTGATTGTTCGCGGCGAGCTGCGGGATGAAATTGGTCATCAGGAAGGTTGCGGAGTTGTCCGGCACGGATCTCGTACGGTCGCCGGACGGGCACATGTGACCGCGATCGTAACCCGAACCCGAATAGTCATTGTCCTGCACGTGGTACCACGCGGCGGGAAGCGCCGGATCGGGACGATAATCGTCCTGCCGCGGAGCCGTGCCGACCCAGGTGCTGTCCAGTCGCCACGCGACCCAGTTCGGCGTCGCTTTCGAACGATTGTACGAGAGCGAATACTGAGCCTTGACCATCAAGAAGTTGTTCTCGTTCGCGATATCGGTTGTTGCATTCGACGGGTTCCCGAGGATCAGCGGATCCTCTCCGGCCGGTGCCGCGTCGATCGTCAGGTTGATCGTCACGTTTACGGATCGCGTCTGTGCATCCTGCGCGACCGCCGGAACGGTCGTCGGTCCGCCGCCGGTTCCGTTCGCAACCGTCGCAAGATAAGAGAAGATATTGTCTCCCGGCGTCTGATCGCCGTTCGATCCGTCGTCGAAGAACTGTTGGCTGGCCGTGCCACCGATGTTCGTCAGGCTGCCGGAAACAACGATTCCGGTACTCGCCGGATTAGTGGCCGGCAAGACAGTCACGGTCAACAGCGTCTGTGCGTTCGGCGCGACCGTGCTCG
>JAKQII010000024.1 GCA_029557535.1 Acidobacteriota bacterium | reverse complement strand
AATACGCGAAAAGCGCGAAAATCTTTTCGGTTGACTGTCGCAGCTCAATGGCGTGTTCGGTTGCAATTCTGGATCACAAGTATTGCAAAGAAGTGGCTTACGGTCGCGATTGATCAAACCAAAACATCAGGACGAGATCTTGAAGAACGGTCATTTTCGCGTATTTAGCGTGTTTCGCGGGAGATAAATCCAATTGCGCAATCCCGGATAATTCAACCTCACGCCAAACAAAGGCGGATTCGGATTCGAATTCGCCTCCGAAGAAAATCAAGGCCGTGCGGGAACATCGTGTCCCGAACGGCCTTTGATTTTTTAAGCAGCTTCGTTGATTGATCAGTAGAACCGGATCGTGTACGTGAACTTCACGCCGCGGCCGACCTCCGGTGCGAGGTCTTTGATGAACGAGAGGTGATTCCGATATTCCTTGTTCAGCAGGTTGTACGCATTGACGCCGAAAATATGCGTCAGATGCGGCCTGCCGATGATGTAGTTCGACGAGATGTTGAACAATCCGTAACCGGCGGTCCTGGTTTCGAGCGGATAGAGCTTCGTCTGCGCGCTCGCAAATACGATCTCCGGACGGACGTCAAATCCCTTGATCCGGTAATCGAATCCAAAGGTCGCATGCGCCGGCGGAATGCGCGGCAGGTTCAAATTGGCGTTTGTCAGTTTCGCGCGGACGTAGTCGGCCTTGAAAAAGACATTGACGTATTTGTTGACGTCGGCGTCGGCGCTGAACTCAGCACCGGAATACTGGCTCTTCCCCTGCGAGTATGCGAGCACCGGCAGATTGTCTTCGATATCCACCTGGCCGTCGCCGTCCTCGTCGCGATAGGCGAGATAAACGAAGTTGTTGATCCAGTAAGAATAGACATTGAGCTCCGCCCTGAACTTGGCCGCCTGATGACGAATACTGAACTCAACGCCGTTGGCGCGTTCGGGACGAAGATTCTCGTTGCCGATCTCGAACGCGACGGTCCCGACATGCGGGCCGTTGTTGTAAAGTTCCTCGAGCGCCGGTGCGCGGAAGGAATTTGAATAATTGAACACGAACGCACCTTTTTCCCAAAGCCCGATGCGGATTCCCGCGCCGCCGGAAAACCCGGTGAACGACCGGTCGAGAAGGGCCGGATTCTCGGGATTGTACATGTTCCGCTCGACGCGCCCGCCGAACTGCAGCGTAACTCGGTCGAACTTAAGTTCTTCCAGAGCAAACACTGCGTTCGAGTTGTGCTTCACCTTGCCGTCGATCAGCCGTTCCTCGCCGACCGTCTGGTAGTCGCGGGTGAAACCGTCGAATCCGAAGCGTCCGGTGAGACTGCCGTACTTCTTCTGCTCGAACATACCGCGGTACGAATAGGTGTTGTTCGACAGCGTCGTCCCGACCGTCGAGTCCTCGAGTTCATCATGCTTGTAACGACTGATATTGACCGTGAATTTGCCGCTCGTGACGAACGAGTCTATCTCGCGGAACCCGCCGTTGAACTTGATGTTATAGCTCTTCGGACGAACATCGATGCTCTCATCGTTTGACGCGCCACCGGATTCGATGAACGCGGCGTACGGAATCCCGTAACGGCGTTGGTCGAAGTTGAACGTCGTCGTGAAGAACGCCTTCTTGTCGTAGTAGCCGGCGCCGAATGTTCCGCTCGTCGAACGGCTCGACGAATTCGGCACGCGTCCCAACGCCGAACGGTAATCGCCGGCGTTCATGAAGCTCGCGTTCCCGAAGACAAGATATTTGGACCAACCGTATTCGAGTCCGCCGCTGAGGCTTCCCTGGACCGCATTCGTCGCGCCGACCGTCGTCAGGAATCCGCGGAATCCTTTGTCGGCGTTGTCGTCGTGATTGCTGACGGCGTTGACGACGCCGCCGAGCGCGTTCGACCCGTAGAGCAGGGTCGCCGGGCCTTTGACGATCTCGATGCGGTCGACGTTGAGCGTATCGACAGTCTCCGCGTGGTCGCCGGACTGCGAACCGAGCGAGCCCGAGCGGACCCCGTCCTGGGAAACCAGGACCCGGTCACCGTCGAAGCCGCGCAGTACGGGACGCGACGATCCCGCGCCGAAACTCCGCTTCGACACGCCCGTCTCGCCTTCGAGAACATCGCCGAGCGACGTTCCGGCACGAAGGGTCAATTGGCTGGACGCGACGGTGTCGACGGTTTGGACCGCTTCAAATGTCGACTGTTCGGTTCCCGACGCGGTGATCGTCACCTCTTCCTTGACGGTCCTGATCTCCATCGTGAAATCGACGCTGAGTGCCGAGCCGGCGACGTCGACCGTCCGCGTCGAATCTGCAAAACCGTCGTTGTGCGCGATGATCGTATAGCGTCCCGGCGAAACGTTTTCGAAGGTATATCTGCCCTGATCGTCCGTTTTCACCTTGCGTTTCGTCGGAGAGAGCGTCACGGTCGCGTCATGCAGAACAGTCCCGTCGGCCAGGGCAACCTGCCCCGACACTGTCACGCCTCCCTGGGCGCTGGCGGCGATCGCCGCCGAAATCAGAAGAATAAATACGAAAAAATGTGAACCGATTTTCATTGCCTGCCTCTTTAGATAAGTCGGAAATATAAACTCAGAATGAGCTTAACAGGTACGAAGAAGCCGCACGCAGGATTTTCGATGAGTGGTCGGAATCGAGGGATGAACGGTTTGTAATCGCGATCAACGGTTCATAAGCGCAACAGGCGATCGCGAAGCATTCGGGATTGGAGGCGGCTCGAAACGATCTGCTGCCCGTTCGCGAGGTTGATCTGATAGATTCCGCCCGGCAACGGACTGATGCTCGAGATCATTGACAGGGCGACGATCGCGCCGCGCGAGACGCGGACGAATTTGTCGGGATCGAGCCGCGCCTCGAGGTCTTTCAGCCTGAAATTGAAAGTGTAGCGGAAGTTGGAATCGGTCGTGAGATGAAGAAGTTCGCCGTCCGCGATGATCGAAGCGATCTCAACCGCGGGAACGAGAACGATCTCGTCGCGGACGCGAACGGGAATACGCTCAACGAAGGGCCGTTGGGAAGAGTCTTCGATCGTCTGCACTGCGTGGAACACGTTGCGCGTCGCGACAGCACGCGAGTCGGCGGTGTTAAGTCGCGTGCGTGCACGCGCGACGGTTTCCTGAAGCCGCTCGGCCTCTATCGGCTTGAGGAGATAGTCGACCGCGGCAACTTCAAACGCGTTGACGGCAAACTCGTCGAACGCAGTCACGAAAACGACCAGCGGCATCTCGTCGGGTTCGAGGCGACGCACGACTTCGAGACCCGTCAGTTCGGGCATTTGAATGTCGAGTAACGCCAGATCCGGACGCGTCGCGCGAATCAACTCGAGGGCAGATTCGCCGTCTTCGGCCTCACCGACGAGCTCAATCCCGTCCATTCCGCGCAGGAAAGTCTTCAAAAATTCGCGCGCCGGGCGCTCGTCGTCTCAATCAATACCCTTAGCTTTTGCATATCTTCAGGCGGCTTGCCTCGCCGCACCGCTTTTCGGGATCGTGATCGAAACCTCGGTACCGATACCCGGGACGGGCCGGATCTCGAGCCCGGCACGCTTGCCGTAATATGATTTAAGGCGTTCGCGGATGTTTTCGAGTCCGACGCCGCCCTCACGCGAGTATCCGGCCGACGGTTTGCCGGAGCCCGAATCGGCAATCATGATCATGACCGTCCCGCCCGATTCTGCGGCCCGGATCGAGATCGTGCCGCCCGCGCGGTTCACCGACACCGCGTGTTTGATCGAGTTCTCGACGATCGGCTGCAGGATCAGGCTCGGAATGCGCACCTGCGCCAGGTCGTCGGGAACCTCGACCGATACCGTTAGCCGCTCCTCGAACCTTGCCTTCTCGATGTCAAGGTAGTTCTCGATCAGACGAAGTTCGTCGCCGATCGTCGAAAACTCGCCGGTCGAGCGGAGAACTCTTCTGAGCAACTTCGTCAGCCGCATGAGTGTGTCGAACGCCTTGTCGGGGGAGGATTGAATCAAATGACCGACCGTCGTCAGCGCGTTGAAGAGAAAATGCGGATTGACCTGAGCCCGCAGCGCCGAAAGTTGTGCTTCGGCCGCCAGCCTCGAAAACTCCTGCTCGCGGATTTCTGCCTCCCAGCGCTCATGCGTCACGCGGATCGCGTCGATCCTGCGCGCCGCCAGCATCGCGACGTCCCTGAGCATCGAAATTTCGCCCGAAAGCAAATTCCGGCCGCCTCCGAAATCGTCCAGTTTGATCTCGAACTGCGGCCTTTCGACGGTGGCGACGAAGACCGCTGCCCGACGTGCCTCGAATCCCACCGCCGGAAGAAGCGCCTCGGCGTCCTCGACCTCCCGCCAAGAAACGGCCGATGCGTCAAGCGCCGCAGCGAGACGCCGGCTCACTGAGTCGAGCACCGACGCCGCGTCCTCTGCGCGCTCCAATTCCCCCTCGATCTCGAACCTCAAACGCTTGAAGTCGGTCCGGCGCAGAACTATCGAATCGACCAGCCACTCGGCGAGTGAATGGAGTTTCGGGTACAGGAGCGCGGTCGCAATCCACAGTCCGATGACGATCACCGCCGCCTGAACGTCGTTCCTGTCATGCGTCTCGTGCCACGCAAGAAGCGGGACGGCGATCCAGATGTACAGCCCGAACGCCACCAGCGCAAGCATCATCAGCGAGAGCGCCCGTTTGACGAACAGATCGGCGAGCGCAAACCGGTAATCCTGGAGGAGGATGGCGAAGGCCAACGGAAGCGACGACTGGTGCGCGACCATTTCGACGGGCCACGACGACTGGTCGGTATGCGAGCCGAAATGAAGCGTCGAGACCGCGAATATCAAAAGTGCGGCGACCCAAACGGCCTTCTTTTCGAGTGCCTGTCGGAATGCGAGCGCGAGAAGTCCGATCATCAGGGCGATCGCACCGAAGGTCAGTATCCGGAGCGCGAATCGCGACGGAACCTCTCCCGTTGTGACCGCCGATCCGAAATTGATCGCCGCCGCCACCGAGGCCACCGCGTACGCCGCGACGGTCAAATAGAAAAGGCGCACACGTCCCGTTTCTGCGCTGTTCCAAGTCGAATGGACAACCACCGGCGGCAGAAAACCAAGGGCGGAATATGATACCGCAAGGACGAGCGGAGGGACTGTGCCGCCGCCAAAGTCCTTCAAGACGAACACGACGAATTCTCCGATGTTCCACGTCAGGCCGAGGATCGAGGTTGGCAGAAGAAGCGAATCAAATCCGTCGCGACGGTGCCGTACGACCATCACGAGAAGCAGCCCGTAGAGTGCGATCCCGATCGAGAATCCCAGCAGATTGATGAGCAATGCCGAATTCACCATTCGAATCAATTAAACGGGAGTCCGCAGTCTTTTGCAATACGTTGCTCTTCGTCCCGCTATACTTTCCGGGCAATCGCCAAAAAAGCGGCCACCGCATGGTGACCGCTTCCGGAAGTACAATTCCAACCGCGACTAGCGCTTCGGGATCTTGATCGCGCGCCCCGCTGCGAGCTTGGCGTTCACGTCCGTAAATCCGTTGGCGTTGGCGACGTCGGCCGGGGCAACGCCGAAGCGCTTCGCCAACGAGGTGATCGTATCACCGGCCCGCGCCTTGACAGTCACAAAACTGGCGACGGCAGTCGTTTGCGGCTGCGACGTCGGACGCTGATAACTGGTCGAACGGACATTGTTAGAATTCGGAACGACGATCTTGCTCGGCGGAGTCTTCGCGCCGCCGTTGGCCGCGATCAGGTCCTCGACAGCAACTCCCGTGCGGTTCGAAACATTCTGCCACGACTCACCCGCGACCGATTTCGTCAACTTGGCGGTATTCTGGCTCGCTCTCGGAACGCGCCGGAAGATCGCCACGACCTCTGCACCTTTCCCGGACGGGACACGCACGACGTACGGTTCCGGCGGCGTCGAAGCGGCACGAAGCTCGGGATTCAGATAACGGATGAAATCGACCGACGTATCGGAAACCTGAGCGAGGAACGAAAGGCTCGTCCCCGGCGGAACGAGGACCGTTTCCCAAGTCAGCTGCGGTGCCGGACGAACATTGCCGAAGCCGTAGGCGCGCGGATTGTTCGCGATCAGGATCGTCGCCAAAATGTTCGGCACGTAATTGCGGGTTTCCTTCGGAAGATACGGATATGCGATCCAAAAATTTGCGACGCCGGCGCGGGAGATCGCGCGATCGACGTTGCCTTCGCCCGAATTGTAAGCGGCCATTGCGAGTTCCCAATTGCCGTTGTAACGGTTCGCGAGGAACTTCAGATATCGGGCCGACGCCTGAGTCGCCTTTTCAAAGCTGTTGCGTTCGTCCAAATAAGCCGTTCGGCGCAGACCATAGCGGGCGCCGGTTCCGGGAATGAACTGCCACAGCCCAGAAGCAGCCGCCCACGAAAGCGCCTGCGGCTTCCACATGCTCTCGACCTGTCCGAGCCACGCGACGTTCTCCGGCACTCCTTCCTCGCGAAAGATGCGCCGCGCCATCCGCATGAACATGCCGGAACGGTAGAGACCGGTTTCCATTGTCGAACGACCGCGACCCTGATAGTAGTTGATGTACTGCTGGATCATCGGATGGACCTGGAATTTCAGTCCGAGCGAGTTGTTGTTGACGGCGTACGAGATGTACTGGATCTGCTGCTGCGCCTCCGGCGTGTCGACGTCAAGTTCTATCGTGTTGAGTTCCAGCGTCGCGAGAACATCGAGCGCCGAGCGTTCGAACTTCTGTTCGACGAAACCCTGCGTCAAATCGTTGGACACCGGCTGGACCGCGTTCGTGTCCAAATTCGGTTCAGCAAGCGGCGCGGTCATTACGCGTTTCGCGATCTTATCCGCCATCGCGTTGTCGATGTTCCAGTTACAGGTCGCGGAAAGACCACGGATCTGCGGCGCCTGCTTATCGTTCGGGAATTCGATCCGGTAGATCGTTTCGATCAGCTGGTTGTAGCATTCGCGGGCCCGGGAATTGTTGTTCGAGTTGAGGTTGATCCCCGACATCAGGAAAACCTCGATCGAGCGGTCGAATTTCTCGCGCGCCGCCGGACGCCGATTGTCTTCGAGTGCGGCGAGGCCGGCTTTGAACTCACCGCCCGACTTCTCGATCAACAGACGCATCTGCTCCTCGGCACGACGCGTTTCATCGGTCTGGCTGAACGCCGTGAGGGCTGAAAATAAGATTGCTGTTAAAGAAAGTGCTTTGAAAAATGGTGTCCGAATCAAGCTCGTCTATACTCCTATTGTTGAATCTTCAGGGGTTACGGCGAATCGATGAATCGACCCTGATAAATGTCCGGTCGATAATCTGAAACGCATCGACCGGCAAAAAGTTCCCGCAATGTGACCTAAGTCGCGGGCACCTTCTCAAAAGTACAACTCTGAGACGACGATGTCAAAGTTTTGAAGGCCCGTAATTATTGGGTTCGACCGGGTATCACCCTCGTTCAGGCTTTCTGCCGCGCGCTCTGAGCCCTCGCCCGTTCGCTCGGCCGGGCCTTCGGAAGCAACGCTTCGGCGAATACTTCACGGACGTTGTCTACAAAGATAAACGTCAAATCATCCGCAATTTCCTGCGGCAGGTCTTCCAGATCGCGCCGGTTCGGCGCAGGAATGATCACCGTCTTGATGTTCGCCCGTCTGGCGGCGAGCAACTTTTCCTTGACGCCGCCGATCGGCAGCACGTTGCCGCGTAACGTGATCTCGCCTGTCATCGCGAAGTCGCGGCGCACCGGACGCTGCGCGAGGACCGAGACGAGCGCTGTCGCCATCGTGATGCCGGCGCTCGGTCCATCCTTCGGGATCGCGCCTTCAGGAATATGCACGTGAATGTCATAGTTCTCGAAATCCTCCGGATCGATACCAAGCTCAGAGGCCCGCGCTTTCGCGTAACTGAACGCCGCCTGGGCCGACTCCTGCATGACCTCGCCGAGCTGTCCTGTCAGCTTGAGATTGCCCTTGCCTTTCGTTTTGAGCGCCTCGATGAACAGTATGTCGCCTCCGACAGCAGTCCAGGCGAGACCGGTGACGATTCCGATCGCGTCCTTTTTGAGCGCTTCTTCGCGGAAGATCTTCGGCGCCCGGAGATAACCCTTGACGGCCTGAGCGGTGATTCGCTGGGCCTCAAAACCTTCCTCGAGTTCGGCCTTTTTGCGGGCGACCTTCCGGCAAACCTTTCCGATCTCGCGTTCAAGTTGGCGCAAACCGGCTTCCTGCGTGTACTCGCCGATGATCTTCGCCAGCGCCTTACGTTCGAACTTGACGTCTTCGCGCTCGAGACCGTTCTCTTCGATCTGCTTCGGAACGAGATGGCGTTTCGCGATCTCGAGCTTCTCTTCCTCGGTGTAGCCTGAGAGCTGGATGATCTCCATGCGATCGCGGAGCGCCGGCTGGATCGTGTCGAGCACGTTCGCCGTGGTCATGAACATCACGTTCGAAAGATCGAACGTAACGTTCAGATAATTGTCGCGGAACGAGAAATTCTGCTCCGGATCCAGCACCTCGAGCAGCGCCGACGACGGATCGCCGCGAAAATCGGCGCCGACCTTGTCGATTTCGTCAAGAACGACGAGGGGATTGTTCGTACCCGCCTGCTGGATCGCCTGCACGATCCGTCCCGGCATCGCGCCGACATAGGTCCGGCGGTGACCGCGGATCTCGGCCTCGTCGTGCAATCCCCCAAGCGAGATGCGGACGAACTGCCGGTTTAGCGCGCGCGCGATCGAGCGTCCCAGCGACGTTTTCCCGACGCCCGGCGGTCCGACCAAACAAAGGATCGAGCCCTTGGGTTTCTCGCGCAGCTTGCGGACCGCAAGCGCTTCGACGATGCGTTCTTTGACGCGTTCAAGCCCGTAATGGTCCTCGTCGAGGATGCGTTCGGCCTTTTTCAGGTTCAGGTTGTCCTTCGACGACTTCGACCACGGCAATTCGGTCATGATGTCGAGCCAGTTCCGCAATGTCGCGGTTTCGGCGGTGTCTGGATGCATCCGTTCGAGCTTCTTGAGCTGCCGCATGGCCTCTTCTTCGGCGTGCTGCGGCATTTTCACCCTCAGGATCTTGTCGCGATATTGTTCGATCTCCTCGAAGAGTTCGTTGCCCTCGCCGAGTTCGGACTGGATCGCCTTCAGTTGCTGCCGGAGAAAGTACTCGCGCTGCGACCGATCGATATCGGCCCGGGCCTGCGTGTTGATCTCGGCCTGAACGGTGAGAACGTCGATCTCTTTGTTGAGAAGTTCGTTGACGCGCCGCAGGCGGAGGATCGGATCGAAAATATCGAGCACGCTTTGGGCGTCTTCGACCTTGAGTTCAAGGTTTGACGCCGAAAGGTCGGCGAGGCGGCCCGCGTCCTCAAGATTCGCGATGATCGCCAGCACTTCGGGTGAAATGTTTTTGCCGAGATTCGCCGCACGCTCCATCGACGCCCTAACGTTGCGGACCAAAGCTTCGACCTCAAGCGAGTTCTCGGGCGCGGTCGGTTCGGGGATCGGGGTCAGCCCGGCGCGGACAAAATCGGCGCCGGCATCGACCGAATCGAGAGTCGCGCGCGACAGTCCCTGGATCAGGATCCGGATCCGGCCGTCGGGAAGTTTCAGCATCCGCATGATGACCGCGACGGTTCCGACCTTGAACAGATCTTCCCGAACGGGCTCTTCCTTATCGACGTCCTTTTGGGAGACCAGCATGATCATCCGATTTTGTCCCAGTGCCTCGTCGACCGCCTTGATCGATCGGTCCCGCGAGACAAAAAGCGGGACGATCATAAACGGGTAGATAACGATGTCTCGGAGAGGGAGCACCGGCAGTTCGGACGGAATCTGCATTTGAGGATCATTCATCTCGGGATCGACGATCTTTCCCGAGAAATCTTCCATTTCATCCATATTTTTCAATGGTAGAAAAAAACGTGACAAAGCGCAAAAACCTTGCCTGCGGTAGCCGGTGGTCCGTTCAGCGGCGCGCAACCGCGTGACGGAGATGGTTGGTGGCGTCGTCGGTCGCGAGTCACGGATCAAGTGACGAGAATCGGCTTAAGATCTTGAAGATCTTGAACCTCTGAATCCAGAAATTTGAACGCCCCGCAGGGGCGCCGCAGCGGTGCTCTATACCTGTTTATTGGGGACGTGCGGCGAGTACCAAACTTAGACGCATTTCTCCGACAGGTTCCCTGAATCCGAATTACCTTTTCGATTTAGTGCGCGGTTTCTTCGCAGGACCGTTGTCGCGTGCCCGGACAAGGACTTTCAGCTCGGTCATGAACTCGGAAACGTCCTCGAATTCAAGATATACGGACGCGAACCGGACGTATGCGACCTTATCGAGCGCCTTCAGCCGCTCCATGATGATCTTGCCGATCATACTTGTCGAAAGCTCGCGGTCGTGCGAGTCCTGAACGTTCTTTTCGACCTCGTTGACGATCGCCTCGAGCTGCGCGGCCGAGATCGGGCGTTTCTCGCAGGCGCGGAGCAGGCCGTTCATGATCTTGTGCCGCTCAAACGTCTCGCGTCGCCCGTCCTTTTTGACGACCATGTACGGGATCTCGTCGATGCGCTCGTACGATGTAAACCGCCTGCCGCAGAGCAGGCATTCGCGCCGACGACGGATCGAATCGCCTTCTTTCGATTCGCGCGAGTCAACGACTTTGTCTTCAAGATGTCCGCAAAATGGGCAGCGCATACGATTTTGGGAGTTCCGACTTCGGATTTTGGATTGGATCGCCTCTTAAGTCAATCAGTGAGCAGTGAGCAGTGA